>CACAYA010000005.1 GCA_902536575.1 uncultured Pelagibacteraceae bacterium
GTGTTGATAATCACTTTCTAACGATTTAAATGATGCTGGAAGTAACATATGATTATAGACTGTGTAGCTACTTACACCATGAGCTTCTATTCTGTCGGTATAAGGTGTACTTCGTAATCTTCTTGATTTTGCTATAGAAAAGTTTTTCATTTTTTTAAAAATTCTAGGACCTTTTCTCTCATTTCAAATGCTTTTTCAATCATAATCATATGACCACAACCTTCGAAGATATGAGTAGATGAATTTTTTACCAGATTTGAAAATTTTTTTCCTACTTCAATATTAACCATTTTATCAAGGGCACCAAATATAAACATACTTGGACAATTAATTGAACCAAATGTAAATATATTAGCTGTTCAAGGACCTTTGGCTGATGATTTAATGTCAAAACTATTCAGTGAAGATATTAGAAAATTAAAATTTTTTAATTTTGATTATTATAAATTAAAAGGTCACAAATATTTCATTGCAAGGTCCGGATGGTCCAAGCAAGGTGGATTTGAAGTATATGTTGATAATGACATTGCAGGACAGAATTTATATGATTATTTATTTGAAGAGGGAAAAGAATTTAATGTTAAGCCAGGTTGCCCCAATTTAATAGAGAGGATAGAAGGTAATTTGTTATCTTATGGAAATGATTTTGACAATAGAGATAATCCCTTTGAAGCAAATTTTGATAAATTTATTCATTTAGACAGTGACGTTAACTTTTTAGGTAAAGAAAAACTTAAAAAAATAAAAGAAAAAGGAATAAATAGAAAACTTATGGGTGTAAAAATTGATCATGATAAAATCGATATGTATTGTGAAAAGACTTTATTTGCTGATAACAAAGAAATAGTTGGATATGTTAGATCAGCAACTTATTCACCCACATTTGATAAAGTTATTGGAATTGCAATGATTAATAAACCTTACTGGAATACAAAAAATCAGTTTAATATAGAAATAAATGAAAAAATATATGTGGGTACTGTTTGTGATTTACCCTTCGTTTAAAAATAAAAGTCATTTGGTGTTATGAATATAGCAATTGTAGGTGCAACAGGAAATGTTGGTAGAAAAATAATAGAAATTTTAGAGAAAAAACAAATAAATATTGAAAACCTTTTTTTATTGGCTTCAAAAAAAAGTGAGGGGAAAAAAATAAGTTATAATGGAAAAGAACATACGGTAACTGATCTTGAAAAATTTGATTTTTCCTCTGTTAAAATTGCCTTTTTTGCAGCAGGTAGTGGAGTAGCTGAAAAATGGGCTAATGCTGCCGCTGAAAAAACTATTGTTATAGATAATTCAAAATATTTTAGAAAAGACCCTGATATTCCATTAATTGTTCCAGAGGTTAATCCAAAAAAATTATCTGATGTAAAAAATAAAAATATCATTGCTAATGCTAATTGTTCAGTGATTCCAGTTGTTGTGGCCTTAAAACCTTTGCATGATTTGTATAACATAAATCGTATAGTTGCATCTACATATCAATCAGTATCTGGAGCAGGAAAATCAGCTATGGACGAATTGTTGTCTCAAACAGAGAATTATTTTCAAAATAAAAAAATAGACTCAAAAAATTTTACTAAACAAATAGCCTTTAATGCAATTCCTCATATTGATACTTTTTTAGAAAATGGTTATACAAAAGAGGAACAAAAAACTACTTACGAAATAAAAAAAATTTTAGATAAAAAAATTAAAGTTACCTCCACTTGTGTGAGAATACCTGTTCTTGTTTCACATTGTATTAGTGCAAATGTTGAATTTAATAAAAAATGTGATTTGGATGAAATAAGAAAGGTTCTATCAACATCCCCTGGGTGCAAGGTTATTGATCAACATCAGGACGGGGGCTATATAACACCAGTTGAGGCAGAGGATAAATTTGAAACTTTTATTTCGAGAATAAGATTGGATGAGTCTCAAGAAAATACAATAAATTTGTGGATCGTATCAGATAATTTAGTTAAAGGAGCGGCATTGAACGCAGTACAAATTGCTGAAAGTTTGATTACAAATGATTTTTATGGAAAATAAAAAACCTTTATCCCCACATATACAAATTTACAGATGGCATATTTCATCTTTAGTATCTATTTCCCACCGTATAACTGGAATTATTAATATTATCGCTATTACTCTTATTTGTTTATGGTCCTCATTACTTATTTTGGGTGAAAGCAATTACAATGTGATAAATTTCTTTTTAAGTTCTATTTTTGGGAAATTTATTACTTTAGGCATTGCTTGGTCATTTAGTTTTCAAATATTAAGTGAGATCAGACATCTTATTATGGATATGGGTTATGGATTTGAGTTACAAACAACAAAATTTACTGGTCTAATAGTTATTTTTGGCTCTTTTATTTTAACTGTTGTAATATATTTAAGTGGCAAATCTTTTTTTTAATATGAATGTTTCAACAAAAAAGTGGATTTTTATAAAGATATCTTCAGCAATTCTAATTCCACTCATGCTATGGTTTATAATAAATTTTGTATCTATTTATGATCAGTCATATTCAGACGTGTTGAATTTTTTTACTAGTAAATTAAATAAGTTTTTATTCAGCCTATTTATTATTTTTGCATTCTTTTTCTCTTCTTTAACTATAAGTGAGGTATTTGAGGACTATATAAGTAATGAAAAAACCAAAAATGTCGCAAATAGACTGCTATATTTTTCTGCTATAAGCATTACATTTTTAACAATAATAATTATGTTTAATCTTAAATAATGAGTGCTTATAATATTATAGATCATGAATATGACGTAGTTGTTCTCGGAGCTGGAGGATCAGGCCTAAGAGCTGCAGTTGGATTGAGTGAAGCAGGTTTAAAAACTGCTTGTATCTCAAAAGTTTTTCCAACTAGAAGTCACACTTCGGCTGCTCAAGGTGGTATTTCAGCCGCTTTGGGAAATATGGGTGAGGATGATTGGAGATGGCATATGTACGATACTGTAAAAGGAGCCGATTGGCTCGGGGATCAGGATAGTATTGAGTATTTATGTAAAGAAGCACCAAAGGCTGTTCTAGAGCTAGAGAAATATGGAGTCCCTTTCAGTAGAACTGAGGAGGGAAAAATATATCAAAGACCATTTGGTGGAATGACAAAAAATTATGGAAATGGAATTGTTCAAAGAACTTGTGCAGCAGCAGATAGAACAGGACATGCAATTTTACATACTCTTTATGGACAGGCCCTTAAACATAATACAGAATTTTTTATAGAGTATTTTGCTTTAGATTTATTAATGAAAGATGGTGAATGCAAAGGATTAATAGCTTGGAATTTAAATGATGGAACAATCCATAGATTTAGAGCACATTCGGTAATTATTGCAACAGGTGGATATGGTAAAGTATATTATTCTGCAACATCTGCACATACTTGTACTGGAGATGGAAATGCAATGGTGTTGAGAGCAGGTTTGCCTTTACAAGACATGGAATTTGTTCAATTTCATCCAACAGGAATATACGGGCATGGTACGTTGATTTCAGAAGGTGTAAGAGGTGAAGGTGGATACTTAGTAAATTCTAAGGGTGAAAGATTCATGGAAAGATATGCTCCAAATGCTAAAGATCTAGCATCAAGAGATGTAGTTAGCAGATCAATGTCTATAGAAATTAATGAAGGTAGAGGTGTTGGAAAAGAACAAGATCACGTTCATTTACATTTAAGTCACTTAGATAAAAGTGTAATTGAGGATAGGTTACCAGGTATTACTGAAGCAGCAAGATTATTTGCAAACGTGGATGTAACTAAGGAGCCAATCCCAGTTGTTCCTACTGTGCATTATAATATGGGCGGAATTCCAACTAATTATAAAGCAGAGGTTTTAACAGTTAATGGATCACAGAAAATAGTACCAGGCTTGATGGCAATTGGAGAGGCTGCATGCGTATCAGTCCACGGAGCAAATAGGCTTGGCTCTAATTCCCTAATTGATCTTGTTGTGTTTGGCAGAGCAGCAGCAAAAAGAGCAGCTGAGTTAATAAAACCAGGAACCCCACATGAGGAGATACCAGAGAATGAAACCCAAAAATGTTTAGATAGATTTGATAGACTTAGAAATGCCCAAGGAGAAAATAGTACTGCAGAATTAAGACTTGCAATGCAAAAAACGATGCAATCAAAATGCGCAGTTTTTAGAACTGAAAAGAATTTAAAAGAAGGCGTTAATGAAATTAGAAAAACATATGATAGTATGGACTCAATCTCAGTAAAAGACAGATCGTTAGTTTTTAATACCGATCTAGTTGAGACTTTAGAATTAGATAATTTAATTAGACAAGCTGTAACTACGGTAGATTCAGCATATCACAGAAAAGAAAGCAGAGGAGCTCATGCAAGAGAAGATTTTCCAAAGAGAGATGATCAGAAATTTATGCAACATACTCTTGCTTGGTGGGACGGAAAGATCTCTAAGATAACATACAGACCAGTTCACAATTCTACTTTAACTAATGACGTTCAGTACTTCCCACCACAGGAAAGAGTTTATTAAATGGTTCAGATAAGTTTACCTCAAAATTCTAAGGTAAATAAAGGTAAATACTTCGAAGATAAAACTGGTTCAAAAAACATTCGTAAAGTCAATGTTTATAGATGGGATCCATCTACAGAGGAAAACCCGAGAATTGACACCTATGAAGTTGACATGGATAATTGTCCTTCAAAAGTTTTAGATATTTTAAACAAAATTAAAAATGAAATAGATCCAACTTTGGCATACAGAAGGTCTTGTGCTCATGGTGTTTGTGGTTCATGTGCAATGAACATGGGTGGTAAAAATGGTCTTGCTTGTACAAAACCTCATGCTGAAATTGATGGCGATATAGATATTTATCCTTTGCCTCATTTAAAAGTAAAGAAAGACTTAATAGGTGATTTAGATGGTCTTTATAAACAGTATGAGTCTATTGAACCTTGGTTGAAAAATAACTCTTCTAAAGAAACAACAGAAATTTTTCAATCAAAAGAGGATAGAGCAAAATTAGATGGCGCTTATGAATGTATTATGTGTGCATGCTGTTCGACTTCGTGCCCAAGTTATTGGTGGAATGGTGATAAATATTTAGGACCAGCAGTACTTTTACAAGCTTACAGGTGGATAGTGGACAGTCGAGATGATGAAAGAAAAGCACGATTAAAAAAAGTTGCTGATGAACTAAAACTTTATAGATGTCATACTATTCTAAATTGTACCAGTGCTTGTCCTAAGGGGCTAAATCCAGCAAAAGCAATTGCTGAAATCAAGAAAATGTTAGCTACAACTAATGTTTAAATAGACTAATAAGTATTTTTGTTTTAAAAGATCCTACTTATGAGGTTAATTGAACACTTTGTTGAAGGAAAATTATTTTCAGGTTCTTCTGATAGAAAAGGTAAAGTTTTTAATCCAGCTACAGGTGAACAAGAGTCTGAAGTTAAGTTAGCTTCAAAATCAGATTTAGATCAAGCAGTTGAAATTGCCAAAAAAGCATTTGAAACATGGTCTCTAAAGCCTACTCTTCAAAGAGCAAGAGTAATGTTTAAATTTAAAGAATTAATTGAAAAAAATTCTGACGAATTGACAAGACTAATTGTTTCTGAACATGGAAAAGTTTTTGAGGATGCCAGAGGCTCTTTAACAAGAGGACTTGAGGTTGTTGAATTTGCTTGTGGAATACCTCATTTATTAAAGGGTGATTTTTCTGAAAATGTTGGAACAAATGTTGACAGTTGGTCAATGAGACAGCCTTTAGGAGTGGTTGCAGGGATCACACCATTTAATTTTCCTGCTATGGTTCCAATGTGGATGTTTCCTATAGCAATTGCATGTGGAAATTCATTTATCTTAAAACCATCTGAAAAAGACCCTTCATGTTCTATTATGTTGGCTCAATTGCTTACAGAAGCAGGTCTTCCAGAGGGTGTATTTAATGTAGTTAATGGTGATAAAGAATCTGTAGATGCAATATTAGATAACCAAGATGTAAAAGCAGTAAGTTTTGTAGGCTCAACTTCAATTGCAAAATATATTTATGAAAACTCAGCTAAAAATGAAAAGAGAGTTCAAGCACTAGGTGGTGCCAAAAATCATTTGGTGGTAATGCCAGATTGTGATTTAGAGGGAGCAGTTAATGGTTTAATGGGTGCAGCTTATGGTTCTGCAGGCGAAAGATGTATGGCCCAATCAGTTGCAGTTGCTGTTGGTGATATTGGAGATGAGCTTGTTTCAAGATTATCTAAAAAAGCTGAAGCTTTAAAAGTTGGCCCTGGAATGGATAAAGCATCTGAAATGGGTCCTTTGGTAACAAAAGAACATCTAGAAAAAGTTAGAGGATATGTAGATTTAGGTGTTAAAGAGGGTGCTAAACTAGTTGTTGATGGAAGAGATCTTAAACTTCAAGGTTATGAGAATGGATTTTATATTGGTGGTTGTTTATTTGATCATGTCAATAAAGATATGAGAATATACAAAGAGGAAATATTCGGCCCAGTATTATCAGTTGTAAGAGTTAAAACTTTTGAAGAAGCTGCAAAATTAATAAACGATCATGAATATGGAAATGGAGTAAGTATTTATACTAGAGATGGAGATGCCGGAAGAACATTCGCTAGCAAAATTCAGGTAGGTATGGTTGGTATTAATGTACCCATACCAGTACCTATGGCCTTTCATAGTTTTGGAGGCTGGAAAAGATCTTTATTTGGAGATAGTGCAATGCACGGTATGGAAGGAATAAAATTTTATACAAAACTTAAAACAGTAACATCTAGGTGGCCTTCTGGTATCCGTTCAAATGCGGAGTTTGTAATGCCAACAATGAAATAAAAGGAAAATAATGACAAAAATATCTTTAATTGGCGCAGGCCAAATTGGTGGAACTCTTGCTCACTTAATTGGTACAAAAGAATTAGTAAAAGAAGTAGTGTTATTTGATGTAGCGAGCGGTATTGCAAAAGGAAAAGCTTTAGATATAGCCCAATCTTCATCTGTCGATGGTTTTAATGTTAAATTCTTAGGCACTGATAATTACAAAGATATTAAGGACTCAGAAGTAATAATTATCACTGCAGGTGTCCCTAGAAAACCAGGAATGAGTAGAGACGATTTACTAGGAATAAATTTAAAAATTATTAAACAAGTTGCTGAGGGAGTTAAACAAAACGCCCCAAATGCTTTTGTTATATGTATTACTAATCCATTAGACGTGATGGTTATGGCATTTCAAAAATTTTCTAGTTTACCAGCTAATAAAGTTGTGGGCATGGCAGGTATATTGGATAGTTCTAGATTTAAATTATTTTTATCTCTAGAATTAAACGTACCAGTTAAAGAGATTGAGGCGATGGTGATGGGTGGACATGGTGATACAATGGTCCCTATGCCAAGATTTACAAAAGTTTCTGGCCGACCTTTACTTGATTTAGTAAAAGATGGAAAAATATCTCAAGAAAGACTTGAAGAAATAAATCAACGAACAAGAGATGGGGGAGCTGAGATAGTTAAGTTTTTAGAGAAAGGTTCAGCGTTCTATGCTCCTGCAGCATCAGGTGTTCAAATGGCTGAAGCATATTTAAATGATCAAAAAAAATTATTACCATGTGCGGTCCAATTAAATGGAGAGTACAGTGTAAATAATGTTTATGCTGGAGTGCCTGTTATCATTGGAAAAAGTGGTGTTGAAAAAATTGAGGAAGTCAGTTTAGATGATAATGAGAAAAAAGAGTTTATGCATTCAATAGATGCAGTAAAAGCTCTTTGGGAAGCTGCATCAAAAATAGATCCTGATCTTTCCAAATAAAAATGAACATACACGAGCATCAAGCCAAACAAATCTTAAAAAAATATGGTGCATTAGTCCCAGAAGGAGTATTTGCTTTAAATGTTGAGGAACTGCTTGAGAAAGTAAAATCACTTAAAACAGAAAAATACGTTCTCAAAGCACAAATACATGCTGGTGGAAGAGGAAAAGCTGGAGGTGTAAAAATTTTAAATACAATTGATGAGCTAGAATTAGCAGCTAAAGAGTTGCTCGGTAAAATACTTATTACCCATCAAACAGGCCCAGAGGGAAGAGAGGTTAAAAGATTATACGTTGAAGAGTCCTCAAACATAGAAAAAGAATTTTATTTATCGTGTCTTGTGGATAGAGCTAGTTCAAAAATTGCTTTCATATCAAGTGATCAAGGAGGCATGGATATTGAGGAAGTAGCAAGCAAAACACCAGAAAAAATTTTAACTACAAAAGTTAATATTAATAAAGAAATTTCAAATACTGATTGTGAAAAAATTATAAAAATTTTTGATTTAAATAATGATGCAAAAAACCAAGCTATAAATTTAATCAAATCAATTTATAAAATGTTTATAAGTACTGATGCTAATATGGTTGAGGTCAATCCTTTGATTTTGACTAAAGAAGATAAAATAGTTTGTTTAGATGCAAAAGTAAATTTTGACTCAAATGCCTTGTTCAGACACCCTGAAATTGTTGAGCTTAGAGACCTTAATGAGGAAGACTCAACAGAAATTGAGGCAAGCAAACATGACCTCGCTTATATAAAATTAGATGGAAGCATAGGCTGTATGGTTAATGGAGCAGGATTAGCAATGGCTACAATGGATATAATAAAATTATATGGAAAGGAGCCTGCCAATTTTTTAGATGTGGGAGGTGGCGCATCGAAAGAAAAAGTTTCTGCAGCTTTAAAAATTATTCTTTCTGATAAGAATGTTAAAGGTATCTTAATTAATATCTTTGGGGGAATTATGAGATGTGATGTGCTTGCACAAGGTGTAGTAGACGCTGCTAAGGAGATAAACATTAGTGTTCCTTTAGTGGTTAGACTTGCAGGTACAAATTTTAAGCAAGGTAAAGAAATACTCGATAGTTCTGGTTTGAAGTTAATATCAGCAGAAAATCTAGATGATGCAGCTAAAAAAATTGTTGAGGCGATAAAATAAATGTCAGTATTGGTAAATAAAAATACAAAAGTTATTTGTCAGGGCTTCACAGGATCTCATGGCACATTCCACTCTGAACAAGCAATAAAGTATGGGACAAATCTTGTAGGTGGAGTAACTCCTAAAAAAGGAGGTCAAAAACATTTAGAAAGACCAGTTTTCAACACAGTGTTAGAGGCAAAAAATCAGGTAGGTGCAGACGCTACTATGATCTATGTTCCAGCAAAATTTGCAGCTACTGCAATCATTGAAGCAATTGATGCATCAATAGATCTTATAGTTTGTATAACAGAAGGCATCCCAGTTCAGGATATGCTTAAAGTAAGACAAAGTTTGGCTAGCTCAAATAGTCGTCTTATCGGGCCAAACTGCCCAGGAATAATTACACCTGATGAATGTAAAATTGGAATAATGCCTGGAAATATTCATAAGAGAGGATCGGTTGGTATCGTTTCTAGATCAGGAACATTAACTTATGAGGCAGTAGCACAAACTACTGAAAATGGACTGGGTCAATCAACTTGTATTGGTATTGGAGGAGATCCAATCAACGGTACAAATTTTATAGATTGTTTAGACTTATTTTTAAATGATGATGAGACAGAGTCGATATTAATGATTGGTGAAATAGGGGGTACAGCAGAGGAAGAGGCTGCAGAATTTGTCAAAAATCATAAAATTAAAAAACCTATAGTTGGATTTATAGCAGGAATTACAGCTCCGCCAGGTCGAAGAATGGGTCATGCAGGGGCTATTATTTCTGGAGGCAAAGGTGGGGCAAAAGACAAAATTAAAAAGATGGAAGAATGTGGGATTACAGTTGCAGAATCACCATCAATCATTGGAAAAACATTGTTTAATAAACTGTCTAATTGAAAAATACTATTAGAAGGATATATTAAGCAAAAAAGATGTCTTCATCAAAAAATCTTGAATTTGAAAAAACTTCATTCTTAAATAAATCTAATAGTGCATTTATTGAGCAAATGTATCTTAAGTTTATCAATAAAGATCCTGAATTACCTGAGAGCTGGGCAAATTATTTTGAGGGTATAGGTGAAGAGATAAAAGTTATTGCTACAGAAATAAATGGGCCTTCTTGGGGGCCTTCAAAAGTAAAAATAGATATTGATGAATTACAAAAAAAAATAGAGATAGAGGATAACAATAAAGTAAATAATGAAAAAATAGATTCATCAGAAAAATTTAATTTTCAATTACTTGCAGACTCTAATAAAGATTCCATAAGTGCTGTTGCCTTAATACGTGCTTACAGATTGAGAGGACATTTATTAGCAAATTTAGATCCACTAGAAATGAGAGAGTCTGAGTATCTTGATGAATTACATCCTGAATTTTATGGTTTTAAAAAACAGAATTATGAAAAGAAAATTTTCTTAAATGGAGTAATTAATAAAAAATATGCAAATATTAAAGAAATACTAAAATTTTTAAAAAAAACATATTGTGGAAATATTGGTTATGAGTTTATGCATGTTTCAAATCCAGTTGAGAGAAAATGGTTTAGAGACAGAATAGAGCAAGATCAAAATGCTTTAAACTTTACCAAGAACGGTAAAGAGGCAATACTAAATAAACTTGTACAAGCAGAAGGTTTTGAAAAATTTTTAGCTACTAAATATGTTGGTACAAAAAGATTTGGTCTTGATGGAGGTGAAAGTTTAATACCAGCTCTTGAGCAAATCATTAAAATTGGTGGGCAAAATCAGATTAAAGAGGTTAAAATTGGAATGTCTCATAGAGGTAGACTTAATGTTTTGGCAAATGTGTTACAAAAATCATATAAAAGAATATTTAATGAATTTGCAGGGGAAGTAAGCTCAGACTCTGAGGAAAGTGCAGGAGATGTTAAATATCATCTTGGTGCATCTTCAGATAGGCAGTTTGATGGAAACTCTGTTCACGTAAGTTTAACAGATAATCCCTCTCATTTAGAAGCTGTTAATCCAGTAGTTTTAGGACAAACAAGAGCAAAGCAATTTTTTCATAAAGATAAAGAAAGAAATAAAGTTATACCTATTCTTATTCATGGAGACGCAGCGTTTGCTGGTCAAGGAGTGGTAGCAGAATGTTTTGCCATGTCGGGACTACCTGGCCATAATACGGGTGGTACCATTCATATTATAGTAAATAATCAAATCGGATTCACTACTAGTCCTAGATTTGCTAGATCATCCCCATATCCATCAGATGTTGCAAAAATGGTTGAAGCTCCAATTCTTCACGTAAACGGAGACGACCCAGAAGCAGTTGTTTATGCGACTAGAATTGCTACTGAGTTTAGACTAAAGTTTAATAGAGATGTTGTAGTCGACCTAATTTGCTATAGAAGGTTCGGACATAACGAAGGGGACGAGCCTTCATTTACTCAGCCGTTAATGTATAAAAAAATTAGATCACATCCAAGTGTTTACAAGATTTATGGAAGCAAACTAGTTAACGAAAATTCAATTACCCAAAATCTTTTAGATCAAAATGTAAAAGGATTTAAAGATTTATTGGATGAACAATATAAAAGTGCAAAAGATTACAAACCTAAAATAGAATGGTTTGAGGGGTCATGGTCTAGATATAAACCTGAAAAAGGTAAAGATAAAAGAGGTGTGACTGGTTTTGACGAAAATAAATTAAAAGAAATTTCAGACAGAATTAATACTATTCCCACTGAAATTAATATTCATAAAACTATTTCTAAAATTTTGAACACCAGAAAAAATTCAGTAGACAAAGGTTTTGATATTGATTGGTCTACAGCAGAAGCACTAGCTTTTGGCTCTTTACTTGAAGAAGGTTATCCAGTGAGACTAGTTGGTCAAGACTCTGGAAGAGGAACATTTAGTCAAAGACATTCAGTTTTAAGAGATCAGAATGATAATTCTAGATATATTCCGTTAAACAATATTTCAAATAAACAAAAAAAATTTGAAGTAGTTGATAGTTTTTTATCTGAACTTGCAGTTTTGGGATTCGAATATGGCTATAGTTTAGTTGAGCCTAATACGTTAACTTTGTGGGAAGCCCAATTTGGAGATTTTGCCAATGGTGCACAAGTTGTGATTGATCAATTTATTGCATCAGGTGAAAGAAAGTGGAACAGAGCATCAGGATTAGTGATGTTATTACCTCATGCTTATGAAGGACAAGGACCAGAACACTCTTCTGCAAGATTAGAAAGATTTTTACAACTCTGCTCAAATGATAATATGCAAGTATTAAATTGTACTACTCCTGCTAATTATTTTCATGCTTTACGAAGACAAATGCATAGAGATTTTAGAAAGCCATTAATAATTATGACACCAAAATCTTTATTAAGAAATAAATTCTGTGTCTCAAATTTAAACGATTTTAATAAAGAAAATACGTTTCATAGAATATTATGGGATCACGCAATTGATCCGAAAGCAGATGGTTTTATTAAGCTCAAAGATAGTTCAAAGATAAAAAAGGTAATTTTATGTTCTGGAAAAATATATTTTGATCTTTTGGACGCTAGAGAAAAACTTAAAAAAGATGATGTGATAATTTTTAGAGTTGAACAACTATACCCTTTTCCAGCAAAAGCTCTTGCAAATGAGCTAAAACCATACGTAAAAAATGCTAATTTTTTCTGGTGCCAAGAAGAGCCTAAGAATATGGGTGCCTGGTTTTCGGTTAGAGATTATATCCAATGGACATTAGATAGTTTAAAGGCTAATAATAACAAAATTTCTTATATAGGAAGAAGCCCAGATGCAAGTCCAGCAACCGGATATGCTAAAAGGCACAATTCTCAACAACAAGAAATAATAAATAAGGTTTTTGAATAAATTGTAATGAGTGAAAAAATTGTAGTTCCTGCACTTGGAGAGAGTATAACCGAAGCAACAGTGGCTAAATGGTTAAAAAATGCAGGAGATTCTGTTGATGCAGACGAACCAATAGTTGAACTTGAAACAGATAAAGTAAATTTAGAAGTCCCCTCTCCAATAACAGGAGTATTATCTGAAATAAATTCTAAAGATGGATCAGTAGTTGAAGTAGGAGCTTTATTGGGTTCTGTTTCTGAAAATGGTAGTGGCGTTAAACCTAGCCCTAAAAAGAAAAAAGAAGTTAAAAAAGAAGATATCAAATCTACTGAAAATAATGTGATTAAATTAGACCCAATTAAAAAAGAACCAAAAGTTTTTGAAGAGACTTCTAAAGCTGAGGAGCAAAGTGAAAAACCTTTAGTATTAACCGATGAAGTTGAAGAGGCAGCACCACTTATTAATAACATTCAGAACCAAACATTGTCACCAGCTGTTCGAAAAATTGTTAATGAAAACAACATAGACTTAGCTACCGTTCAAGGCTCGGGAAAAGATGGACGAGTTCTTAAAGGTGATTTGATAAGTATGATGGGAGCAAACCCAAAACCTTCAGAGAGAAAAATTCAATACGGTCAAGAAGAAAGAATCAAGATGACTAGACTTAGACAAACTATTGCTAAGAGATTAAAGCAAGCTCAAGAAAATGCAGCCTTATTAACAACATTCAATGAAGTCGACATGACAAATATTATGGAAATGAGAAAAGAAAATCAGAAAGATTTTCAATCTAGATATAATATTAAACTTGGCTTTATGTCGTTTTTTGTTAAAGCATGTGTTGTTGCCCTAAAGAATTTTCCAGCAGTGAATGCAGAAATTGATGGCGATGAAATAGTTTACAAAAATTATTATAATATTAGTTTTGCAGTTGGAACTGACAAAGGTTTAGTCGTGCCAGTTTTAAGAAATGCAGACGAGTTATCTTTTGCTGATATCGAAAAAAATATTAAAGAAATTTCTGAAAAAGCAAAAAATGGAAAGTTAGTAATCGAGGATCTTCAAGGAGGAACATTCACAATAAGTAATGGTGGAGTTTATGGGTCTATGCTTTCAACGCCTATATTAAACCTTCCACAATCAGGGGTACTAGGAATGCATAATATTGTTGAAAGACCTGCCGTTGTTGATGGAGAAATTAAAATAAGACCAATAATGTACTTAGCATTGTCGTATGATCATAGAATTATTGATGGTAAAGAGTCAGTATCATTTCTTAAAATGATAAAAGAAAATTTAGAAGACCCAAGAAGGTTGTTTTTGGATATTTAGATGTCAGAAAAATTTCAAGCAGTAGTAATTGGTGGTGGACCTGGTGGATATGTTTGTGCGATTAGACTTTCTCAATTAGGATTGAAAACAGCATGTATAGAATCTAGAGGATCTTTAGGAGGCACTTGTTTAAATGTTGGCTGTATACCATCAAAGAGTTTGTTAAATTTATCTGAAGAATTTCATAAAGTTAAGGGTTTGGCTAACAAAGGAATAGAAGTAGGAGATGTTAAGCTAAACCTTGATAAAATGATGAAAAGTAAAGATAAAGCTGTAACTGTTCTTACAAAAGGGGTTGAATTTTTATTTAAGAAAAACAAAGTAACTTATTTCAAAGGTTATGGAAGTTTCAAATCTCAAAACGAAATTTCAATTAAGGACAATGAAAATAAAGAGACTATTATACAATCTGAAAAAACTATAATAGCAACAGGATCTGTAGCTACTTCTTTACCAGGAATTGAAATCGATGAACAAAAAATAGTTTCTTCGACTGGTGCATTAAAATTTGAAAAAGTTCCGAATAAAATGGTTGTTGTAGGCGGCGGTTATATTGGATTAGAAATGGGATCGGTTTGGTCAAGACTGGGTTCTGAAGTGCAGGTGGTAGAGTTTTTAGATCACATCACACCTGGTATGGATAAAGAAATATCCTCAGAATTCATGAAAATTTTAAAGAAACAAGGCATAAAGTTTAATATGCAAAATAAAGTTGAGACAATAAAAAAAAACAAATCTGGAGTTGTAGTATCCACTGTAGATAAAGAAGGAAATAAGAATAATTTTGAAACTGACGTTGTTTTAATTTCTGTTGGTAGAAAGGCAAATACTGAGGGCTTAAATTTAGAGACTATTGGAGTTGAACTGGATGATAGAAAAAGAATTAAAACTGACAAATCTTTTAAAACAAATTTAGAGAATATATATGCAATTGGTGATGTAATATCAGGACCCATGCTTGCTCACAAAGCTGAAGATGAAGGAGTTGCTGTTGCTGAAAATATTGCAGGACAATCAGGACATGTCAATTATGATACTATTCCAGGCGTTGTATATACTACTCCAGAAGTTGCAGCGATTGGAAAAACTGAGGAACAATTAAAAGATTCTAAAATGAAATATAAAGTTGGAAAATTTTCATTTATGGCCAACTCAAGAGCAAAAGCTATTGATGATGCAGAGGGATTTGTGAAAATTTTAGCTGATGAAAAAACAGATAAAGTACTAGGTGCCCATATAATAGGCCCACATGCAGGCGAGCTAATTGCTGAAATTGGTGTTGCTATGGAATTTGGCGCCAGCTCAGAGGATATCGCACGTACATGCCACGCTCACCCAACTTTTTCAGAAGCAGTAAAAGAAGCAGCTTTATCAGTAGATAAAAGAGCAATACACTCTTAATTTTTTTTCATATTATAAAATATGAAATATCCGATTCTATTACCAAATATATTTAATTATCCATTTACATATGAAAGTAATTTAGATTTAAAAATTGGCGAATATGTATCAGTACCCTTTGGTAAAAATAAACTTACTGGAGTGGTGTGGGATAAATTAGAGGAAAATGAACGAAAAAAATTTAAATTAAAAAAAGTTTTTAAGAAACTACAAGTTAAACCACTAAAAAAAACAACTATAAACTTTTTAAATTGGTTTTCAGAATACAATATTATTCCAAAGGGCATGGCTTTAAAATTGATGCTATTGAGCAACAATGCAATTGAAGACAACATAAAAAATAATTTTAAAGTTTTTGAGAGCAATATAAAAAATAATTCAATAAAACTCTCTGAGGACCAAAAGAAATCTCTGAAGGAAATGGTCGTTTTAAACAATAAATTTAGAGTTCACGTATTACAAGGAACAACTGGCTCTGGAAAAACTTTTGTTTATTTTGAGGCATTAAAATCAATAATAAAGAAGGGCTTTCAAGGCTTAATATTATTACCAGAGATAGGACTAACGGGCCAATTTGAGCAAAAATTTGTTGAATATTTTGGTTTTAATCCAGCTGTCTGGCATTCGGGAGTATCAAAAAAGAAAAAAGAAATAATATGGAATGGAATTTCTAATGGAAAAATTCAAGTTATAATTGGAGCAAGATCATCTTTATTTTTACCATTTAAAAAACTTGGAATAATTATTGTTGATGAAGAACACGATCAATCATTTAAGCAAGATGAGGGGATAACATACAACGCGAGAGATATGGCTATAGCAAGAGCATCATTTGAAAATATTCCAATAAATCTTATAACAGCAGTTCCATCTGTTGAAACATATGAAAATATAAAAAAAGGAAAATATGGTTTATCTAGATTAAACCAGAGATACCAAAATGCATCTCTACCTAATTATGAAATTATAAATTTAAATAATTCTAAGTTGGAAAAACAATCGTGGTTATCAAATGAAATTATTAAAAAGGTAAAATCTCACCTAGAAAAAAAGGATCAAGTTTTATTTTTTTTAAACAGACGTGGGTTTTCACCACATGTATTATGCAATAAATGTTACACAAGTTTTTCATGCCCAAACTGTAGTATCAATTTAGTTTATCATAAAAATAAAGCTAATTTGCTTTGTCATTACTGTGGATATAAATCTCATTTAAAAAGAGACTGTTCAAAAGATGGAAATTGTGAACTTATTTTTAGTGGTCCTGGTGTTGAAAGAATATCAGATGAAGTAAAAAGAAAATTCCCAGATAAGAAAATTGAAATTTTTTCAAGCGATACAATGAATAAAAAAGATTCAATGAATAAGTTGGATAAAATTATTAAAAATGAAACTAATATTTTAGTTGGAACTCAATTAATTTCAAAAGGTTTTCATTTTCCAAGTTTAAATTGCATTGTAGTTGTTGATATCGATCTTTCATCTCAAGGACACGATTTGAGAGGAGCTGAAAAGAATTTACAACTTTATCACCAACTTTCAGGAAGAGCGGGCAGAACAGGAAAACCAGCTACAGTTTATTTTCAAACTTACAATCATGATACAAAAGTGATAGATGATATTACAAATAAAAATCCTAATATTTTTTTAGAAAGAGAGTTAGAGATTAGAAAAAAAAATAAACTTCCACCTTTTCAAAGATTTATCTCACTAATTCTTACAGGTGAGAATGAGCATAAATTAGAAACAGAGGCTTTAGGATTTAAAAATTTTATAGAAACTAAAATTGAAGGAAAAGTATTAGGCCCAGTAAATGCACCTATATTTAGATTGAAGAGAAAATTTAGAGTTAGACTGTTAATAAGAGGAATTAAATCAATGAAAGTACAAAACTCAATTGCAAAAATTATACCAAATTATAAGTTTGCATCTGGAATAAAACTTTCAGTTGATGTTGACCCTATAAACTTCAATTAATGAGTAAAAAAACGCCTTTTTAACAAATCGGTTACTTGAAGACATAAAGGTCATATGCTAATTAAGGCCTGATTTTAATTTAATCTTCAACATTATAGAGGAACAAAGTTGAGCAAGGACACAGGATTTTCAATAACTTCAGCCGAAAGATATTCGCTTGCACTTTACGAGCTATCTAATGAGAGCAATCTTTTGACTCAAATTGAGAAACAGTGTTCATCTGTCCTAGAATTGATAAACACAAGTGATGAATTTAAAAATTTAATTAAAGATCCAACAACAAAACAGTATGATTTATTAAAGATTACAAATTCAATTTCAGAAAATTATAAATTTGAAACCTTATTTAAAAATTTTTTAAACTTTTTAATACAAAAAAGAAGGTTCTTTTTCTTAGAGAGAATTCTTAAAAGTTTTGTTGAGATATGTTCAAAAAAAAGAGGTGAACTTAAGGCAGAATTAAAATCAGCAAAAGAATTATCTAATGATGAAATAACTAAAATTACAGAGGAGCTTTCTAAGAATTTTAGCTCAAAAATAAAATTAAACTATAAATATGATAAAAGTTTAATAGGAGGTTTAGTACTGCAAGTAGGAAGTACTATGGTTGATACCTCAATTAAAAATAAATTACAACAAATTGAAAATAGAATGATAGAGGCATAAATGGAAATCAATCCTTCAGAAGTTACAAAAATATTAAAAGAACAAATTAAAAATTTTGGTGAAAAGACCGAGGTTACTGAAGTCGGCCAAGTATTATCTGTTGGAGATGGTATTGCTAGAATTTATGGCTTAGATAATGTTCAGGCCGGTGAGATGGTTGAGTTTGCTGATGGTTCAAAAGGCATGGCTCTTAACTTGGAAAGTGAAAATGTTGGTGTTGTAATTTTTGGTGACGACAGAAATATTAAAGAGGGTGATGTAGTTAAAAGAACAGGAAACATTGTTGATACACCAGTAGGAAAAGAACTTTTAGGTAGAGTGGTTGATGGTCTTGGAAATCCAATTGATGGAAAAGGAGCGCTTGATAAAAGTGTTAAAAAAACAAGAGTAGAAGTTAAAGCCCCTGGTATTATCCCAAGACAATCAGTTAGTGAACCAATGCAAACTGGTTTAAAATCAATTGATAGTTTGGTGCCAATTGGAAGAGGTCAAAGAGAATTAATTATTGGAGATAGACAGACAGGTAAAACTGCTGTTGCTGTAGATGCAATTATAAATCAGAAAAAAATTAATGAGTCAGGTGATGAGAAACAAAAATTATACTGTATCTATGTTGCGGTAGGTCAAAAAAGATCAACAGTGAGACAAATTCAAAAAACTTTAGAAGAAGCTGGAGCAATGGAATATACAACTATTGTTGCTGCTACAGCATCAGATTCAGCGCCTCTACAATTTTTAGCTCCTTATACAGGTTGCGCAATGGGCGAATACTTTAGGGATAATGGAATGCACGCGTTAATTATTTACGATGATCTATCGAAGCAAGCGGTTGCATATAGACAAATGTCTCTTCTTTTAAGAAGACCTCCAGGAAGGGAAGCTTACCCAGGAGATGTATTTTATCTGCACAGTAGATTATTAGAAAGAGCTGCAAAACTTAGTGATGAACATGGGGGAGGATCATTAACTGCACTTCCAATAATTGAAACACAAGGAGGAGATGTTTCTGCATTTATTCCAACAAATGTGATTTCAATTACAGATGGCCAAATTTTTTTAGAAACAGAGCTCTTTAATCAAGGTATTAGACCAGCAATTAACGTTGGATTATCTGTATCGAGGGTTGGATCTTCAGCTCAAACAAAAGCCATGAAAAAAGTATCAGGCTCCATGAAACTTGAGTTAGCTCAGTATAGAGAAATGGCTGCTTTTGCTCAATTTGGATCAGATTTAGATGCTTCTACACAACAGCTACTTAATAGAGGTTCAAAACTGACAGAACTTTTAAAACAAAAACAATATTCACCACTGACAGTCGCAGAGCAAGTAGTATCTGTTTTTTGTGGAGTTAAAGGTTATTTGGATGATATAGATTTAAAAGATATTGCAGAGTTTGAAACAAAAATAATTGAAAAATGCAAATCTGATAAGCCTGAAATAATTGACTCTATCCAAAGTTCTGGAAAACTTGAAGAAGATAAAGAAAAACTATTAATAGAAGTAATTACTCAACTTAAACAAAACCTTAAATCATAATAATAAATGGCAAGTTTAGACGATTTAAAAAAAAGAATAGCGAGTGTAAAGTCTACACAGAAAATTACAAAGGCTATGAAGATGGTTGCTGCAGCGAAACTTAGAAAAGCTCAAGAAAGTGCAGAAAAGGGAAGACCTTATTCAGAAAAAATGAATAATGTTATTTTAAATTTGTCTAGTGGAATATCAGATAAAGAGAATGCTCCAAAACTTTTATCAGGAACAGGAAATAACAAGTTTCATTTATGCGTTGTAATGACATCAGATAGAGGGTTATGTGGAGGTTTCAATTCTAATATTATTAAAAAAGCTAAAAGTTACTTCTCTAAAATTTTAAGTGAGGGAAAAGAACTTAAAATCATAACTGTAGGTTCAAAAGGAAATGATCAGTTAAAGAGAATGTATGGTGATAAAATTATTGAGAATATTTCTTTCAAGGAGTCAAAAAATGCTAATTATTTTGATGCTGACAAGGTTGGCAAGATAGTAATAGATAAATTTGAGAATAATGAATTTGATATATGCACTATTTTTTATAATCAATTTAAAAATGTAATTACTCAAATTCCTCAAGCTCAACAAATAATTCCTTTAAATAGTGAGGATAGTGAAGAGAATACTTTAGAGGAAAGTTATGAATTTGAACCAGATGAAGATGAGATTTTGAGTAATTTATTGCCAAAAAATATTTCAACACAAATATTCAAAGCAATGTTAGAGAATTCAGCTAGCGAACAAGGATCAAGGATGAGTGCAATGGATAATGCAACCCGAAACGCAGGTGAAATGGTTGACAAACTTACTATCCAGTATAATAGAAGTCGTCAGGCAGCAATTACAAAAGAACTAATAGAAATCATATCAGGAGCAGAAAGTTTATAATTATGAGCAAAGGAATAATCACACAAGTTATTGGAGCAGTAGTTGATGTAAAATTTGATGGAGAACTTCCAGAAATTCTAACGGCATTGGAATGTAAAAATGGAGATAACAGATTGGTTTTAGAAGTTGCTCAACATTTAGGTGAAACAACAGTTAGAACAATTGCAATGGATGCTACAGAAGGATTAAAAAGAGGTGATGAAGTAATAAATACTAATGCTCCTATTCAAGTACCTGTCGGACCCGAAACTCTTGGAAGAATTATCAATGTAATTGGTGAGCCCATAGATGAAAGAGGTGAAGTTAAAACAAAAGAAAGTTGGCCTATTCATAGAGCAGCCCCTGAATTTAATGATCAGTCTACGGAAACAGAAATTCTTGTAACTGGCATCAAGGTTATTGATTTGTTGGCACCTTATGCAAAAGGTGGAAAAATTGGATTATTTGGTGGAGCTGGAGTAGGCAAAACAGTCTTAATTATGGAATTGATAAATAACGTTGCAAAAGCACACGGAGGATTTTCAGTTTTTGCAGGAGTAGGTGAACGAACTAGAGAAGGAAATGACCTCTATCATGAGATGATGGACTCTGGTGTAATAAAACAAGATGGTCCTGGATCTAAAGCTGCACTAGTTTATGGACAGATGAATGAGCCTCCAGGAGCAAGGGCAAGAGTTGCGCTTACAGGTTTAACGGTAGCTGAGTATTTCAGAGACCAAGAAGGTCAAGATGTTCTTTTCTTTGTTGATAACATTTTTAGGTTTACTCAAGCTGGCTCAGAGGTTTCAGCACTATTAGGAAGAATCCCTTCTGCAGTTGGCTATCAACCAACACTAGCTACAGATATGGGAAATCTACAGGAAAGAATTACAACAACAAATAAGGGTTCAATTACATCAGTTCAAGCAATTTATGTACCAGCTGACGACTTGACTGATCCAGCTCCAGCAACTTCATTTGCACACTTGGATGCAACAACTGTACTTTCAAGACAGATCGCTGAAATTGGTATTTATCCAGCTGTTGATCCATTAGATTCTACATCCAGAATTTTGGACCCAAGAGTTGTGGGAGATGAGCACTACAAGGTAGCAAGAGATGTTCAAAAAATATTACAATCTTATAAGTCACTTCAAGATATTATCGCAATTCTTGGTATGGATGAATTATCTGAAGAGGATAAATTAGTGGTTGCTAGAGCCAGAAAAATTCAAAGATTTTTATCTCAACCTTTTTTTGTAGCTGAAGTTTTTACTGGTTCACCTGGAAAATTAGTTGATTTAGAATCAACCATCAAAGGTTTTGATGCTATTTGTAAAGGTGAATATGATCATTTACCAGAAGCAGCATTTTATATGGTTGGTACTATCGAGGAAGCAATTGAAAAAGCTAAGAAAATGGAAAAAGAAGCGGCTGCTTAATGAGCGAAGAGTTTAAAATTGAAATTGTAAATCCAGAAAAATCTTTTTTAGTAAAAGATGACGTCTCTGAAGTTGTTGTACCTGCCTATGAAGGAGAAATGGGAATATTGAAAGATCATATTTCAATTATTTCTTTTTTAAAGCCTGGAATTATTAAAATTTTATCAAAATCAGGTGATGAAAGTTATTATATTGAAGATGGTATTGTTGAATTTAAAAATAATAATCTTTCAATTCTAACTAGCTCCATATTTAATATTGCTGATATGGATAAATCCAAACAACAAGATTTATTGAAACAAGCGGAGGAAGAATCTGGTAAGGAAGAAATAAGTGACCAGTCTAAGTATTTAATTGATCAAAAAATCGAAGTTTTAAAAACTCTCAATTAGATAAAGTTTCGAACTTTTTCTTGTATTTCTTTGTAAACTTCTAACTTAAAGTCTACTACTACCTTGGTTAGTTGATTTAGCTCTATCCATTTCCAATCTAAAAACTCTGGATGATGAGTGTTAATATCTATTTCTTTATCATCACCAGTAAATCTCATCAAAAACCACTTTTGTTTCTGCCCTCTATATTTACCCTTCCAAATAATACCTAGCAGACGTTCTGGAAGTTCATAAGTTATCATACCATCTAACTCTTTCATTAATTTAACACTTTTGATACTAGTTTCTTCTTCTAGCTCTCTATAAGCAGCCTTTAAAAAATCTTCACCAGAGTCAACTCCTCCCTGAGGCATCTGCCAAAAATCTTTTGGATTATCAATTCTCTTTGCTACGAATACTTTGTTTTCTTTATTTAAAACTACAATTCCCACACCACTTCTTAATGGTAAGGTACTATATTTCTTATCCATGTTATCCGTTGAGTAATTTAATAGCGTAACTTAGTTGATTGTCTGTGTCACTTTTTATCTTAAAATCATCTCCATCTTCATTGATTTCAATATCAGGTCTTACACCGACCTCCGAAATAGACTTTCCAGACGGCAGATAATATTTTGCAACAGTTAATCGTATAGCACCTTTATTTTTTAGTGGAATGATAGATTGTACAGATCCTTTTCCATAACTATTTTCTCCAACAATTATTGCTCTTTTATGGTCCTTAAGTGCACCAGCCACTATTTCAGAGGCAGAGGCTGAACCGTAATTAATCAATACCAACAATGTTTTTCCATCTGTAATATCTCCTTTTTTAGCAAACCATTTTCTATTTTCTGATTTTTTTCTACTTTTTGTAGATACTATCTCCCCATTATCTAAAAAAAAATCTGAGATTGTTATAGCTTGAGATAATAGTCCTCCTGGATTATTCCTCAGATCTAAAATAAACGCATTTACGCTTTCATTTTTTTTTAATTTTTTAATCTGTTTTTCAATTTGATCGCTACTATTTTCATTAAATGATGTAAGTCTTATATATCCTATATTATTTTCTAAAATTTCAGATTTAACTGATTGAATTTCTATTATTTCTCTAACAATATTAAATGTTAGTGCTTTTTTTTCTCCTCTTCGCCTTACGGTTAGTTCTATTCCAGAACCAACCGGCCCCCTCATCAAATCTACAGCTTCTGCTAAGGATTTACCTTGCACTTGAATATTATTTATTTTTACAATGTAGTCACCAGCTTTAAGTCCAGCCTTTGAAGCGGGCGTATCATCTATAGGTGATATTACTTTAACTACACCAGCCTCCATACTTACTTCAATACCTAAACCTCCAAATTCACCACTTGTCTCCGTTTGCATCTGCTCAAGAATTTTTGGCGACATATATGCGGAGTAAGGATCAAGAGACTGAAGGAGACCATTGATAGCCGAGTCCATACTTTCAGACTGATTTATCTCATCTACGTATTCTTTATTTATTTTTTCTAGGACTTCACCAAAAAGATCAATTTTTTTATAAATATCAGTCTCAGCTGTATTTACACTGCTATTAAAAAAAAAAAAAGATAAAAAAATTATTAAATATGTTTTAAATAATTTCATATCATAACTTTTTCTTTCGGAATAAATTCTGACCAAATTTTTTCAAGTTCATAAAATTTTCTTTTTTCTGGATGAAAAATATGAACAATTAAATCTATACCATCAACTAATTTCCATTCATTACTTTGTTTCCCCTCAATCCTAGAGTCTGGAACTCCATTTTTTTTAAACTTTTCTAAAACTTGCTCTGATAATGACTGAATATGTCTTGAAGAGGTACCGCTCGCAATAATCATATAATCAGCCATTGAACTCTTATCTTTTAAATCAATTGTTATTATATCCTGTGCTTTATTTAGATCGAGAGTGTTGATTACAATATTTTTAAGATCTGAAATTTTATCCATTAATTAGATTTAGACTATCAAATTTTTCTTAATTGAGAAGACGAAATGTTGACTTTTTTAAATTTAATAAATTTAAGTACATCTTTATTAAGTTGATTAAATGTCTTTGATTTCAATGAATTTTTTTTATACCCGTGACGATCAAACACTAAAATGTTGCATTTTTGTGAAATTAATTTCGACTTATGCCACTTATGGAAGCTAATTAAATTATCTGCACCCATTAAAAAATAGATTTCAATATTTTTATTTTTTTTTAAGTGATTGATGAGATCAATGGTTTTGTTCGATTTAATTAAATTTTCATAAAATTTAACTTTTATAAATGAATGTGAGCGAATAATACGTCTACATTCCTTAATTCTTTTTAAAACCGTTGTTTCACTTTCAGCTTTAAAGGGATTTTTTTTTGTTATAGCCCAGATTATATTCTTAAGCTGAAATCTCTTTTTCGCTTCTTTAGATATTGCTAAGTGTCCTTTATGTGCAGGATCAAAAGAACCACCCAGAACCCCGATTTTGATTTTTTTAGTATTCAATTTATTTTCTTGTTTTTCCTTTACTCGTAATTTCATATTTATAAGAAACTAATTGATTTAATCCTACAGGTCCTCTCGGAGGTAATATATTTGTAGAAATTCCTACTTCTCCACCGAATCCAAATTCTCCACCGTCAGCAAATTGAGTTGATGTATTATGCATAGCAATTGAGCTTTTAATATTTCTTAAAAAGTTTTTGGCTGTTTTTTTATTATTTGTAATTATACAATCTGTATGCATTGTTCCATATTTGTTTATATGATCAATACTTTCTTCAAGATTATTTACAATTTTTACTGATACCGCAGGTGCTAAATATTCTGTAGACCAATTTTTTTCTTTAGCTGGCAATATTTTCCCTCTGTAATACTTTTTTAAAAACCTATCTCCATATATTTTACAATTTTTATTTTGTAGCTGGCTCAAAATTGGATTACAAAAGCCTTTTGCAACTTTTTTATGAATCAGAATAGTTTCTGTTGCACCGCAAATACTTGTATTTCTTAATTTTGCATTATAAACAACTTTTTTTGCCATAGTTAAATTTGCATCTTTATCAACATATGTGTGACAAAGTCCTTCAAGGTGCCCTATAATGGGTACACTAGATAAATCTTGAACTCTTTTTACCAAATTTTTTCCACCTCTTGGAATAATTACATCAATATATTTTTTCATACCTGATAGCATAATATCCACTACTCTTCTCTGTTTTGTATCAATGAATTGAATAAAGTTTTCGTCAACTCTATTAACTTGAAGTGCTTTTCGAAAAATCTTTGCTAAAATTTTATTAGTATTTATTGCTTCTGAGCCACCTTTCAAAAT
Source organism: uncultured Pelagibacteraceae bacterium (assembly GCA_902536575.1). Taxonomy (GTDB): domain Bacteria; phylum Pseudomonadota; class Alphaproteobacteria; order Pelagibacterales; family Pelagibacteraceae; genus Pelagibacter. The sequence goes on from CACAYA010000005.1 coordinate 25,705, forward strand.
TACCGGATTTCCTGATTTAAAGCATAGACTAGCTACATCAGAGGTAACGTTTGGCCTACTCTCGTAAATAACTCCAATTACTCCTATAGGTATTGATATTTTAGTAATATGCAAACCATTAGGCCTTTTCCATTTTTCTAAAGTATTTCCAACTGGATCTTTTAATTTTGCAATTTTAATAATTGAATTTTGAATATCTTTTAACTTAGTTTCATTTATTAAAAGTCTACTAATTAAATTATTTTTAATACCTATTTTTCTGGCGTAATTTACATCTTTTAAGTTTTGCTTAAGTATTAACTTTTTTTCATTACCTAATAATTCTGCGTATTTATTTAATACTTTATTTTTGATTTTTGTATCAATTTTCTGTTCAAATGCTTTCCTTGCTTTTCTTCCAACTAAATTCATATATTTGATCATTTAAACTTCCACCATATCATCTTTATGAATTACTTCAGATTTAGAAACATAACCTAATAATTTTTCAATTTGATTTGAATGATGACCCATAATTTTAATTATCTCATCAGAAGTGAATGAACTTAATCCTCTGGCACATTCAACATTTCTCTTATCCAAAATTTTTATATGATCCCCTTTATTAAATTTTCCTGAAATCTTTTTTATTCCAGCAGCTAGTAAACTTTTGCCTGATCGTAGAGCTTTTTTTGCTCCATCATCAATAATAATTTCTCCTTTTGGTGCTATCGAGCTTATTATCCATTTTTTTCTCGCATCAAGTTTTGAGACCTTGGGACTAAACCAGGTGCACTCATTTTGATCAATTATTTTTGTGATTGGGTTATTATGTAGCCCATTTGCAATAACCATACTACTACCTGCTAATTGACAAATTTTTGCAGCCTCAATCTTAGTTTGCATACCTCCGCTCCCAATTTCGTTCATACCTTTAATATTTACATTGCTTAAATCTTTTTTTAAATCTTTAACTATCCTAAGTAATTTTGCGTCTTTAAAAATTTTGGGGTTTTTTGTGTAAAGTCCGTCAACATCAGAAAGAAGAATTAAGGTATCTGCGTTAGTAATTTGCGTAACTCTAGATGCCAACCTGTCGTTATCTCCATACTTTATTTCAGTCGTAGCTATAGTGTCATTTTCATTTACAATTGGGATAAATCCTAAGTCAAACAAATTTTCAAAAGTTCTTTTCGCATTTAATGATCTTCTTCTTTCTTCTGTATCTTCAAGTGTAAGAAGGATTTGAGAAATATTAAGTTTAAATTTATTAAATGTTTGTGAAAACAAGTTCATTAATTCAATTTGACCTATAGATGCAATAGCTTGGCTTTGATCTAGTTTAATATTTTTTTTGTTATAATTCATTTTTTTACAACCAAGAGCTATTGCACCTGAACTCACAATTACAACTTTTTGATTTCTATCCCTTAATTTTTTAATATCTTTTGCAAAACTTGATAGCCATTTCGTTCTAATTTTTTTATTTTCATCTACAATTAGTGAAGAACCGATTTTCACAACAATTATTTTAGAATTTTTAAGATACATAAGATAAAAGTTTAGCCTTTATTTTAGATATAGAACTTTTTTCTAAAGTTGTCATAGTCAATATCTCACATTTTTTATTTTTAGAAAAATCATCAATCACCTCTTTTGCAGTATCCTCATCAATTAAATCAATTTTATTTAGTACTATAAGCTCTTTTTTATCTAATAATTTAGGGCTGTAGCTTTTTAATTCATTTTTGACCTGATCGTAAGACTCATTGAGATCAATATTTGTAATGTCAATTAAATGTAAAAGAGATTTACATCTTTCAATGTGTTTTAAAAATTGAATCCCAAGACCTACACCCTCATGTGCACCTTCCACTAATCCAGGTATATCCGCAATTGTAATTTCTTTATCATCATAAGAAGCAACACCAAGATTAGGATTTAATGTAGTAAATCTGTAATTTGCTATTTTTGGACTTGCATTTGTAAGTGCAGCAAGCAAGCTTGACTTACCTGCATTCGGTAAACCAATTATACCAATGTCAGCGATTGTTTTTAGTTGTAGCCATATTGTAAAATCCTCCCCAACAATTCCTTTAGTAAATTTTCTTGGAGCTCTATTCGTTGAACTTTTAAATCTAGTATTTCCAAGACCGCCTTTACCACCATTTGCTACAATAAATTCCTCTCCTTTTTTACTAAAATCAAAAAGTAATGTCTTATTGTCTTCTTCAAAGACTTGTGTACCGAGAGGAACTTTTAGAACTAAATCATCACCACTTTTTCCAGTCCTATTTTGTCCTGCACCATTTTCACCCCTCTCTGCTTTGTGATGTTGCTGATATCGATAATCAATTAAGGTATTTAAATTTTCCTCTGACTTTAAAACTATTGATCCACCTTTACCGCCGTCCCCACCATCTGGACCTCCAAATTCAACATATTTCTCTCTTCTGAAACTTGGGGATCCATCTCCGCCATTACCAGCTTTAATATAAATTTTGACTTGATCTAGAAATTTCATAATACAACATCTACTTTGGTTGTACTATTAATTGGGTTTTACTGAAACGAAAGTTCTATCTGCTTTTGATTTTTTGAACACAACTTTACCTTTAACTACTGAAAAAATAGAATGATCTTTACCCATACCTACATTCTCACCAGGAAAAATTTTAGTTCCTCTTTGTCTTACAATTATATTGCCAGGTACGACTGTTTCACCACCATATTTTTTAACACCCAATCTTCGTCCGGCACTATCTCGTCCGTTTCTTGATGATCCACCTGCTTTTTTAGTTGCCATAATTTACCTTTTATTTACTTACCGCTTCTTTAGTTTCTTCTTTTTTTGGTGACTTAGAAACTTTTTCAGCTTCAGATAAAACTTTACCATCTTTTGAAAAAATTTTATTTATTCTTATCATAGAATACTCTTGTCGATGTCCATTTTTTCTTCTTGAATTGTGTCTTCTTCTTTTTTTAAAAATTAGTATGGTTCTATTTTTACTGTTTTTAATTAAATCAGCTTCGACTTTTGCTCCACTTACATGAGGAGCTCCAACCTCAATAGATTTATCATCCCCATATGCTAGGATTTCGTTAAATTCAATTTTTGTTTCAGGTTTTGAATCTGGAAGTTTCTCTACTTTAAGAATTTCTCCAGACTTAACTTTGTATTGTTTTCCACCTGTTTTTATAACTGCGTAAGACATACTATGAATATTTATTTAAGTATCCGCAATATAGTTATAGCAAAGTTTTAGTCAAGCCGAATTAACTAGAAATTATCCTTTAAATCTCGCAGTTTTGAAAAGGTTTTAACATCTTTTGCTCTTAGAAAAATATTGCAATCTAATTCTTCTTTAAGTGTAGACGGAATTGTGGGCAAGCTATTCTTTAACTTTATTTGAATATTTTGTATTTTTTTTTTAAGATTTAAATTTTCAGAATCATGTTTGATACAAAATTTTGAATTATTAAGAGTATATTCATGACCACAATAAATTTGAGTATCAAGAGGCATAGCTTTAATTTTATTTAAAGAATTAAACATTTGTTCGTAGGTGCCTTCAAAAATTCTTCCACAGCCAAGGGAAAAAAGAGTATCTCCAGTAAATAGTAGTTTATCTTTATAAAAATGAAAACAAATATGGCCCTTAGTATGTCCTGGAACATGAATTATTTTAGCTACAAAATTATCACTTTTCCATATTTGATTGTCTTCAAGACAGATATCAATTTCTGGAATTCTTTCTGAGTCATGTTTAAAGCCAACAACAATACTATTATATTTTTTTTTTAATTCCTTATTACCTCCAATATGATCAAAATGATGATGAGTATTTAAAATATATTTTAGATTAATGTTTTTATTTTTTAGATAATCAATTATTGGACCAGCCTCGCTTGGGTCAACAACACATGCTAAATTATTAGTCTCATCTATAATTAAATAACTATAATTATCTTGGAGACATGAAATTATTTCTACTTTCATTTTATTTCTCTATTAAAAATATTCCTAGATCTGCAAAAAAATTTTTAATTGTTAAATTCCTATCATTTATTATTGAAACATTCTGATTGTTTATAGCCAATGATTTAAAGATTTTGATGTTTCTTGATTTTGCAAAGTAAACAAAATCCTTTATTGAGCACATATGAATATTAGGAGTATTGTACCATTCATCTGGTAATGTCTTAGTAATTGGCATTGTGCCTTTTATGAGCAAATGAAGTCTGACTCTCCAATAGCCAAAATTTGGAATAGTTACAATCGCTTTTTTTCCAACTCTTAAAAGTTCGTTTATAACAAGTTCGGGATTTAAGAAAGCTTGAAGAGTTTGACTAAGAACAACATATTCGAATGATTTGTCTGGAAATTGTTTTAGATCTTTTTCTGCATTTCCTTCAATGACTGTCAATCCTTTTGCAATACACTCTTGTACTTTACTTTTTGATATCTCCAGACCTCTAATATTAGTATTTTTATTATTTTTTAAAAACTCCATTAAAATTCCATCTCCACAACCTACATCTAATACTTTTTTATCTTTTTCTATTAATTCAGCTATTACTTGAAACTCATTTTTCATAATTAATTTTCTGTATAAGATTTATCTAAAAAGTTTTTAAGCGCACTTAAAAAGTCTGGAACATCTAATAAAAAGGAGTCGTGACCTTTGTCAGACTCTATCTCAACAAAACCCACATCTGCGCCAATAGAATTTAAGGCAATTACAATATCTTTGTTTTCTTGAGTTGGATAAAGCCAGTCAGACGTAAAAGATATTATAAAAAACTTTGCTCTTGTAGCTCTAAAAGCGTCAGATAAATTACCCTTGAATTGTTTTGCTAAGTCAAAATAATCCATTGCTCTTGTAATATAAAGATAGCTATTCGCATCGAATCTGTCGACAAATACTGAACCTTGATACCTTAAATAACTTTCTATTTGAAAATCTGCATCAAAACCAAATTTCAAATCTTCTCTCTCTTGGAGTTTTCTTCCAAATTTTTCTTGGAGTCCTTTTTTTGAAAGGTAAGTTATATGTGCAGCCATTCTTGCAACAGCCAAACCTTTATTTGGGATTGAATCTTTAGATGAATAATCTCCATCTTTCCAATTACTATCAGCAGCTATAGCCTGTCTTCCTAATTCATTAAATGCAATATTTTGTGCTGAGTGACTAGACGTACATGCAATTGGGATAACAGTTTTAGCTTTATCAGGAAAATTACTTATAAATTGAAGTACCTGCATACCTCCCATTGAGCCACCTGCAATCGAAAAAAGTTTGTCTATACCAAAATGGTCAAGCAAATTGTATTGTGCGTTAACCATATCGTTAATAGTTATAACTGGAAAATTTGTACCAAAAGCAGACCCAGTATTAGGGTCTTCATGGCTTGGCCCAAATGAGCCCATGCATCCACCCATTACATTTGCACAAATAACAAAGTATTTTTTGGTATCAATTGCTTTATCAGGACCAACCGCATAAGACCACCAGCCATCTTTCTTTGTTATCGGATTTAAACCAGTAACAAATTGATCTCCAGTTAACGCATGAAAAACTAAAATGGCGTTATCTTTTTTTTTATTTAGTGAACCATAAGTTTCGTATGCTATTGGGAATTCATTGATAGTTTTCCCACAATCTAACTTTAAAGGTTTTTTTACTATAAGTGTTTTAATATTATTCTCAGTATTCATAACAAAGCTATTATTTGAATTGTGAGAAAAAAAACTATTTTAGCGGTTTTTTTTAAGCGCTCGCAATTCAGTTAAATCAGCGCATAAATTTTGTACTAGAACTTATTTATTCTGTCAATTTTTTTAAAAATCGTCTTATTCTCTATAAAAATTTGTAATTTTATCTATAAAGAGCACATAAAAATTAAAAAAAATGGTTACTCCAAAATTTAAAAAATTTAAGATTGAAGCTTATAAACCTGGCAGGTCAAAGGTCAGAAAGCTGAAAAAAGTTATAAAACTTTCAGCTAACGAATCTGCTCTTGGAATCAGCCCAATGGCAAAGAAACTGATATCAAATAAAAAAATGATTTTAGATAAATATCCTGATGGAAAGTCCCAAGATTTAAGAAAAGCAATTTCAAAAAAATATAAGTGTGATTTTAATAAAATTATTTGTGGTGCAGGATCTGACGAGGTAATCCAAATGCTGTGTCAATTATATTTAAATCCAAAAGATGAGGTAATAGTTCCAGAATATAGTTTTTTGATGTACAGAATTTATGCAAAAATTGTCGGTGCTAAAGTTTTATTTGCAAAAGAGGTAAATTTTAAAGTCTCAATAAGGGAGATTTTAAAAAAAATTACAAGAAAAACTAAAATAGTATTTATTGCTAATCCAAATAATCCAACCGCAACTTATTTGACAAAAAAAGAAATATTAGAACTGAGAAAAAAATTAAATAGAAGAATTTTACTTGTGGTTGATGATGCCTATTCAGAATATATGAAAAATAACGATTACACCTCAGGTTTAGATTTATTTAGAAATAGAGATGATGTATTTATCTTGAGAACATTTTCAAAAATGTTTGGATTAGCTTCTTTAAGAGTAGGTTGGGGTTATGGATCAAAAAAAATAATAGATGCTTTAAATGTGATAAAACCACCATTTAATGTAAACGGGGTAGCACAACTAGCAGCTGCTGAGTCACTTAATGACAAAAAATTTATAAGTAGATCTGTTAATCATAATTTATTCTATGGTAAAAAGTTAAAAAAATTTCTTGAGATCTACAATATTTCTTCTAATAAAATTTCAGCAAATTTTTTATTTTTAAACTTTGATAATTGTAAAATTTCAGCAAAATATTTATACAAAAAATTAAAACAAAAAGGTGTTATCTTAAGATCAACCGAAGATGGCTATGGTATTAAAAATAAACTAAGATTAACTATAGGTTCTAAGGAGGAAAATTTAAAATTTATGAAAACTGTAAAAGAAATATTAAATTAAATGAATAATATTTTAATTATTGGATGTGGATTATTAGGATCCTCTCTATTAAGACGTATTCATAAAAAAAAAATTGTTAAAAAAATATTTATTTATGAAAAATCAAAATCAAATGTTTCAAAAATAAAAAAATTAAGGCTACCAGGGACTGTTATTGACAAGCTTGATAAAGGAGCAGTTAATTATGATTTAATTATTTTTTGCACTCCAATGAGTGAATATAAAAATTTGATTTTAAAGATAAATAATTTTATTACTCCCAAAACATTAATTACAGACGTTGGATCATCTAAAATAGAAACCTCAAAGTTAATAAAAAAATTTTTGAAAAAAAATATATCTTGGACGCAAAGTCATCCCATTGCAGGTTCTGAAGTTAGTGGTCCAGAGCATGGTAAGGAAAATATGTTTCAAGATCGATGGTGTATTTTAATAAAAGAAAAAAATACAAAAAAAAAATATTTGAATATTTTAAGTAATTTTTGGAAAAAAATGGGTTCAAAAGTTATCGTTATGACACCTGAAAAACATGATAGAATTTTTTCCATAACAAGTCATTTACCCCATTTAATTGCCTATAATTTGGTAAAATCAGCCCAAGATTTTGAAAAAAAACAAAACTACGATTTGATTAAGTTTAGTGCTGGAGGACTTAGAGACTTTTCACGTATAGCAGCTTCAAATGAAATTATGTGGAGAGATATTTTTTTTAACAATAGTAATAATATTTCAAAAGCTATTGATTTATTTATCAAAAATCTAACATCCTTTAAAAAAGATATAAATTTAAAAAACAATAAATCAATATTAAAAAAATTAATTCAAACTAAAAGAGTTCGTTCTAAAATTATTAAGTTAAAACAAGATATAAACAAACCTGACTTTGGCAGAAGTTAAAATTTTATTTTAGAGATTTTTTTCACTTCAAGACTTGCTGTATCAAGTATTCTTTTAATTGTTTCCTTTATTGGCATGATAAGTACTTTTTTTTTTGGACCATAAGCGTGAATTAATTGTTTAGAGTTTAAACATATGGCAACATGACCTTTCCAAAATATAATATCTCCCCTTTTAAATTTTTTTGATATTTTTTTCACCGAATACTTTATTTGATCTTTAGTATCTCTTGGATAAAATAAATTATTATAGTAAAAAAAAATTTGTAATAAAGCTGAACAATCAATACCTTTATAAGTCTTACCACCCCATTTATAACTTACCTTAAGAAATTTTGTAAAAAATTTTACAAAGTTTTTTTCTTTGTGATTAATTTCTTTAATATCTTTTTTTTTAATCCACTTATTCTCGTCAATTTTTATATAAAACTTATTTTCTTTTTCTACACTTAATTTAGATCCTAGGGGGAGGTAGCTGTTTGAGACTGAATTAGGTTTTATATAAATTTTTGCCTTTAATGTATTTACTTTATATTTTGGATTATAATTTTTGATATATTTTTCATTTTTAATATATCCAACATAATTGTCATATGTAGATTTAATCTTTATCCAATTTTTATTTTTAGAAAAAATTTTAAATTTTTCACCATATATTATTTGAGAAGTTACCTCAGAGGACGTGCGAGGTTCTCTATAAATATTTGAAAAATTCCCTTTAAAGTAAAAATTATTTTTCACCAATTTTGACTTTATTTTTTATAAGCCATAAACAAAACAAAGAAGGGATGACCATAATTGTAGTTAAAACGAAGAATGTTCCCCAATCTCCATTTAGCCAATCTACTAGCGCGCCTGAAGATGATGCTAAAGTAGTTCTTCCAGCAGTACCTATTGAAGCAAGTAATGCATATTGAGTTGCAGTGTAAGTTCTATCAACCAATAAAGAAATAAAAGCAACAAAAGCCACTGTCGCAAATGCTGCAGTAATATCGTCAGCAATTACAGCGATTGCAAATAAAATTTCAGATTTTCCTGTCCAAGCCAAAACTGCAAATAAAAGATTTGTTATAGCCATTAGGCCTCCTGCAAAAAACATTGTTTTTATCGTTCCAGCTCTCATAGCCATTAAACCACCTAATAATGTAAATATTACAGTAGTAACCCAACCAAGTCCTTTTGAGTAAATTGCAATTTGTCCTTTTGAAAATCCGATTTCTTTATAAAAAACAATGGACATCCTTCCCATAAAAGCTTCACCAATTTTAAATAAAAAAACAAATGCTAATAGTCCTGCTGCGATAGCAAAGCCGTTTTTTTTAAAAAAACTAATAATAGGTCCTCCAATAGTTCCTGTGATATAGGCAATAAAATTTGTTACAAAATTACTCGATCCAAGTTTTTTTTCAATTAGTTGGTCTGTTTCTTTCTGTTTAGCCTGTCTATCTGTTTGAATAGGTTCATGAACAAACATTAAACCTATGTTCATTAAAATAATTAAAATTCCCAAAATTAAAAAAGTAGTTTGCCAATAGTTAGATACGCCTAAGTTTTCAAAAAATTCAGCTGTAAACAATGCAATAACACCTCCCAATTTATAACCAGTCCACCAACCTACAACAGCCATTGCCGCACCTGCCGCCATAGATTTTCCTTCATTTTCACTTATTTGTTCAATTCTTAATGCATCTACAGTTATGTCTTGTGTAGCTGAGGCTATAGCTATAATTAATCCTACACTTATCAATAGAGCTAAATTTTCTGTTGGATTTATTGCGCTCCAAACTACTAGGCATAGTAAAATTATGATTTGCATTAAGACTATCCATCCCCGTCTATGACCTAACTTTTTTGTTAAGTAAGGTATTTGGACTCTATCGATAATTGGAGCCCACAAGTAGTTAAAGGCGTATACACCGAAGATTAATCCTGCCCAACCAATTGTAGATCTGCTTAGACCCTCTTCTTTTAACCAAAGACTTAAACTGCTTGCAATCAAGACCCAAGGAAAACCTGAGATTGCTCCTAACAAAAGAATTCTGAGCATTCTTTTGTCGTAATAAACAGAAAAAGTTTCAGATAGTGTTTGTTTTTTTACCTCAAGCATTTAGTTTTTCCAAAACGATGGTAGAAATAATACTAGTATTGCGAATAACTCAAGTCTACCTAAAATCATCCCAAGAGACAAAACCCACTTTGATACATCTGGCAATGATGAAAAATCTCCATTTGGTCCAATTATAGGCCCTAAACCTGGGCCAACATTTGAGATAGATGTCGCGGCTCCAGATAGTGCAGTAATGAAATCAAGGCCAGTTAAGGATAATAAAGCAGCTAAAATAAAAAAAATTACAAAATAAAAGAATATGAAAGATATAATAGATGCAATAAATTTTTCATCTATCAAATTTTGATCATACTTTATTAAAAAAACTCCTTTTGGATAAATAATTTTTTTAAGTTGATTTAATATAAAAAGATAAAGAATCTGAATTCTAAAAATTTTAATTCCACATGTGGTTGATCCTGCACATCCTCCAATGAACATTAATGCAAGAAAAATAGTTATTGGAAAACTTCCCCAGTTATCAAACTCAGCATTTACATAACCGGTTCCAGTTAAAATAGAAATAGAATTAAAAAATATAGATCTAAACGAAAAGTTTTCATTACTAGTTAAAAACAAATAAAAACATAATATAATTACTGATAAAATTATAATTTTTAAAAATGATTTTATTTGAACATCATTTAAAAATATTTTTTTATTTCCACTTAAAAATTTAATGTAAGCAATAAAAGGAATACTTCCTAAAATTATAAACACTATTGAGGAAATCTCAATATAAACGCTATTAAAATAACCTATAGACTGGTTATAGTTTGAGAACCCACCTGTTGCAATTGTTGTCATTGAATGAGTTAAGCTGTCAAATTTTCCCATTCCAAAAATCCAATAACTAACAGCACAAACTGCAGTTAAAGTTGAGTAAATATATATTAATCTTAATGCTATCTCTTTAGACTTTGGAAGTATTTTTTCTGATGAGTCGTTGCTGGAAATTTTAAATAATTGCATTCCTCCAACATTCATTATCGGCATAAGTGTTATAGCCATTACAATTATACCTATACCTCCTAACCATTGTAAAATAGCTCTCCATAAAAGAATACCTTTAGGGGCATTTTCCAAATTAGATATGATAGTTGAGCCAGTGGTAGTAATTCCTGACATACTCTCAAAAAAGGCATCTGTAATTGACATTTCCATAGAAGAAAAAATGAAAGGTAAACATCCAAAAACTGCAACACTCAACCAAGATAAAGCTGTTAACAAAAAGGCTTGTTGTAGATTAACTTTTCTATCATGATCAATATTAGTTAAAAAAAAAAGTGCTCCAAAAACTATTGTTACAATTGACGCTCCAAAAAAAGATGAGTCAATTTCTGCATAAATAAATTGTATAATTATAGGGACAAACATAGACACCCCTAAGATTATTTGTAAAATTCCAAGTGTAAAAAATACCGTTTTATAATTAGACATTTTGAAAGAACATTATTTTATGGTAAATAAATTTCAACTCTATAAGAATTAATAAAATCACTAATTTGAGATTTTAGAAGAACAATTCATGATTAAAAAAGAAGTTTTAGACAAAACCAGTGCATGGCCTTTTGTAGAAGCCAAAAAAATGTTGAGAGAAAGAAAATCGTTCATTGAAAAAAAAGGAAAAATAACATTACAAACTGGATACGGACCAAGCGGATTACCTCACATAGGTACTTTTGGAGAAGTTGCAAGAACTTCTATGATGGTAAATGCTTTAAAGCAATTAACTGATTTTCCTACTGAAATTATAACTTTTTCGGATGATATGGATGGTCTAAGAAAAGTTCCAGAAAATATCCCTAACCAAAATTTGTTAAACGAAAATCTTCACAAGCCATTAACCGAGGTTCCAGACCCATTTGGAAAATTTAACAGTTTTGGTGAACATAATAATGAAATGTTAAAGGATTTTTTAAATAGTTTTAACTTTAAATATAGCTTTAAAAGTTCAACGGATTTGTACAAAACTGGATACTTTAACTCAACACTAAAAATAATTTTAGATAATTATGATGGTATAATGAATATTATACTCCCAACCTTAGGTAAAGAACGTCAAAAAACCTACTGTCCATTTTTACCTATATGTCCTGACACTGGTCATGTACTTGAAATACCAGTTGTAGAAATTAATAAAGAAAAATCTCAAATAATTTTCGACAACAAAGGTAAAAAACTTGAAAAAAGTATTCTTGATGGAAACTGTAAACTTCAATGGAAGGTTGACTGGGCAATGAGGTGGTATGCTCTTGATATTGACTTTGAAATGTATGGTAAAGATTTAATTGAAAGTGCAATATTATCTACAAAAATTATCAACTTATTTGGTAAAAAGAATCCCTCAGGCTTTGCATATGAGTTATTTTTAGATGAAAAAGGTGAAAAGATTTCTAAATCGAAGGGAAATGGAATTACTATTGATCAATGGTTGAAGTATGCATCTCCTGAAAGTTTATCTTTATATATGTATCAAAACCCGAAAAGGGCAAAAAAACTATATAAAGAAATTGTTCCAAAGGCTGTAGACGAATATTTAGATAATATTGAAAAATCTAAAAAACAAACAGATCAGCAACTGATAATGAATCCGGTCTGGCATGTTCATGAAGGCAAAATCCCAACTGAAGAAATGATTATGACTTTTTCCATGTTGCTTAACTTAGTTGAAACAAGTAATGCAGATAGCAAGGATTTACTTTGGAAATTTGTTAAAAAATATAAACCAAATATCCAAGAAAAAAAATCTCCAATCTTTGATGGATTAGTTGAATATGCAATTAAATATTTTAATGACGTAATTAAATCACAAAAAAAATACAAAAAACCAAGTGAAAGTGAAAAAAAAGCTCTTCTAGCTTTAATTAAAACTTTAGAAACATGTAATGATGGAATGTCACCTGAAGAAATCCAAACTTTAATTTATTCAGTTGGTAAAGAAAATGGATATGCTGATAAACTAAGAGACTGGTTTAAGTTAATTTATGAGGTTGTTTTTGGTGATGAAAATGGTCCAAGAATGGGTTTTTTCATAAGTTTTTTTGGTGTAAACGAAACTAAAGAGCTTATAACGAATAAATTAAAATAATGTTTTCAAATTTAAGATCATTAATATTTAAAATAGATCCTGAACGAGCTCACTTTTTAGCAATACAGTCACTCAAACTCAACCTAGTTTCAAATATCTTTGATGACCATAAAAATGATTCCATTTTTAAGACTAAAATTTTTAACAAAGAATTAAACAATCCCATCGGGATAGCGGCAGGTTTTGATAAGAATGCTGAAGTCTACAACCCTTTATTTAAGTTGGGATTTGGATTGGTAGAAGTTGGTACAATTACACCTTTAAAACAATATGGGAATAGTAAACCTAGAGTTTTTAGATTAGTAGAAGACCAAGCACTTATAAATAGATTGGGCTTTAACAATCATGGTTCAGATGTGGTATTGAATAGGATTAAATCAAATAATAAACTGGGAGTGTTAGGAATTAACGTTGGTCCTAATAAAGATTCTGATAATCGAATAAATGATTATTTAATAGGAATTGAAAAATTCCACGAAGTTGCAGATTATATTACTATTAATATCTCTTCACCAAATACTGAGAACTTAAGAAATTTTCATGATGAAAGAAAATTGCAGGATTTACTTAAATCTGTTTCAGAAAAGAAAAAAAGTTTAGATTCAAATATTCCAATAGTAGTAAAAATTTCACCTGATATAGATGAAAATCAGATAAATCTAATTTCAGAAATTCTTTTAGAAAATGATATAAGTGGAATAATTATTTCAAACACTTCAGAGTCATCTAGAGATATTTTAAAAAATATTCAAAGACATCAAAAAGGAGGATTGTCTGGAAAACCTATTGAGAAAAAATCAAATTTATTAATAAACAAGTTTTACAATCTATTAAAAGGTAAAATTAAGATTATTGGAGTAGGAGGAGTAGACTCTGGACAATCAGCTTACGAAAAGTTTTTACTAGGTGCAGACTACATTCAATTATATACAGGAATGGTTTTTCAAGGTCCAAATATAGCTAGTATTATTAAAAAAGACCTAAAAGAATTATTGACTAGAGATGGTGTTAAGAATTTTAGCGAAATTGTAGGAAATAAAACTCTTTCTTAATTCTAATAAACTTGACGCCACCAACATCTAACCTTATATAGGCACTACTATTATGTCAAAAAAATGTGAACTTACTGGAAAAATTCCTATGAAAGGTCATAACGTTAGTCACGCTAATAATAAAACTAAGAGAAGATTTTTGCCTAATCTTAAGAAAGTAAAGTTTACTAGTGAGCTAATGAAAAGAAGCTTAAAATTAACAGTAAGTAATGCTGGAGTTAGATCAGTTGATAAAAAAGGGAGTTTTGACGAATATTTGAAGACTGTAAAAAATAAAAACTTATCCCCAAGACTTAAAAAATTAAAAAAAGGTATTCTAATTAAATCCCCATTTAAGAAAAAACCTTTAGCAAAATCAGCGTAATGAATAGATTATTCTTATTTCTCTCATTTTTAATGGGAGTGGTTGTTTTATCCTCAAATTATTTAGTTCAATTTCCAATTAAATATTATGGTTTAGAAGAAATTCTAACTTATGGAGCATTTAGTTACCCAATAGCTTTTTTAATAACAGACTTAGCAAACAGATCTTACGGAAAATTGGTTGCAAGAAAAATTGTTTATATTGGTTTTGCGATAGGAATAAGTTTTACTCTTATATTCTCAACAAATTTTGCAGATCTAATTTCAGTAAGAATTGCAATCGGTTCAGGAACAGCTTTTTTAGTAGCTCAACTATTAGATGTCCAAATATTTGACCAATTAAGAAAAAAAAAGTGGTTTATTGCTCCTTTAACATCATCTCTAATTGGATCTACGATTGATACATTTTTATTTTTTTCAATATCATTTTATGCAACAGGTATTCCGTGGGTTACCTTATCTTTAGGAGATTTAGCAGTTAAGATACTCGTTGCCCTTGTTATGTTAATTCCATTCAGAATTCTTCTAGGTACTTTAAAACCGGTATAGTTTAGATTTTAGGCTCTTGTTGTGTCATACAATGAATAGCTCCAAAACCCCAAATGAGTTTAGTGCAGTCAATTGGTATAATTTTTTTATTTTTAAAAAATTTTTTAAAAATTAAAATTACTTTTTTATCATTTTTGTCGTTAAAGATTGGTAATAGCACTATTTTATTAGCAATATAAAAATTCAGATAACTTGCAGGAACTCTTACTTTTTCAATATATATAGGCTTAGGCATTGGTACTTCAATTATTTTAAATTTTTTTTTATTTATATTTTTAGCGTTCTTTAAAATATTTAAATTTTCTTTTAAATTTTTATAATTCTTGTCATTTTTATTTTTTTCGACTGCAGTCATAATTACGTCTTTAGAGACAAACCTTGAAATATCATCGATGTGTCCGTGTGTATCGTCTCCTTTAATCCCCTTATTAAGCCAAATGAAATTTTTAACATTTAAATATTTACTTAATGTTTTTTCTAAAGATTTTTTTGTTATCCCGGGATTTCTTTCTTGTACTTTGCTTAAAAGACATTCCTTCGTTAGAAGAACTGATCCTTTACCATTGACATCTATAGCACCTCCCTCCAATACTAATTGTTTTGTCTTATTATTAATCTTAATAACAGGATCTATTTTTTTTACTTTAGTTAAATTTGATAATTTATTGTTGATATTGTTGTCTTTTTTATAATCTTTGTATTTACTCCATGCATTGAATTTAAAATTTACAATTAACTTTTTTTTGGCCTTTTCATTTATTATATATATTGGACCAGAGTCTCTTAACCAAATCCGATTAGTGGTTATATTGTAAAAAATAATATTTTGTAACTTATTAGGAAATTTACCTAATAAATTTATAATTTTTTTTTTGTCTTTATAATTATTTATTAATAAATTTATCTTTTGTGATCTTGATAATTCACTTATTATTTGTGTAACTACTTTTGGGATATTTTTAAAAAGACCAGGCCAGTCACTTTTGTTGTATGGCCACGCAATCCATACACTCTCTTGCAACTCCCATTCTGCAGGCATTCTGTAGCCTATAAGAGATAAATTATTATTCATCTTTAGGGTTTTTTAGAAGTCCTTTGTAATAATCTATTCTTCTATCTCTTAAAAATGGCCAATGATTTCTAGCTGTTTCAATTTTATTTAGATCAATGCTAGTAATTAAAATTTCCTCTTTATCTGATTTTGATTTCGCAATAATATTTCCATTGGGATCGATAATCATTGAGTTACCCCAAAAGTGTATTTTTCTTTTTCCTGTTTTCTCTAAACCAATTCTATTTATAGCAGCAACGAATACGCCATTTGCTATGGCGTGAGATCTTTGGATGGTTATCCATGCTTCTAATTGGGATTTTCCAAACAGTTTTTTCTCTTTAGGGTGCCAACCAATCGCTGTTGGATAAAATAAAATTTCTGCTCCTTTTAGCGTTGTTAGCCTGGCAGCTTCTGGAAACCATTGATCCCAGCAAATCAAAGAACCAACTTTTCCATATTTTGTTTTTGTAGATTTAAAACCTAAATCTCCTGGAGTGAAGTAGAATTTTTCATAATAACCTGGATCATCTGGAATATGCATTTTTCTATACTTTGATATAATTTTACCCTTGTCATCAATTACAATGCTTGTGTTATGATAAAAACCAGTAGTTTTTTTTTCAAATAAAGAAATCATTAAAAAAACAGATAGTTCTTTGGCTAATTTACAATATATATCTGATAATCTACCTGGAATTTTTTCTGCTAACTTAAACTTAGCATGATTTTCACTTTGACAAAAATATGGAGATAAAAATAGTTCAGGAAGACATATTATTTTTGCTTTTTTCTTTGCTGCTTCTTTAATCTTAATTATAGAATTTTCTATATTTTTATTCTGATTATCAAAAACTTTAGTTTGAATTAAACCAATTGTAGTTTTTTTTGCCATGAATTATTTAAAAAATATTTGAAAAATTTTTCCGATCTCTACTCTTCCATTTTCCTCTATGGTAAGCATCACTAGCTATAAGAGGCAAAACACTTGTAGCTTCTGCGAAAACCATTTGTTCTTTTGTGATATCAACTTTACCCCAAGAACTTGCCTCTTTTAGAGTTGAGCTACTACATGCTCCATCTCTACTATCTGCAACTGTAATTTGAACAGCATACTTGTGCATATCAACATCTTTTCCTAAAAGTTCTGCACAAATAACTGTATCTTGAATGAAATTCTTTGGTACTCCACCACCTATCATAAATAATCCTGAGCCTTTGGATTTAATCTTTATTTCTGTAAGTTCTCTAAATTCTCTAACAGAGTCAATCGTCATGTGTTCCTTTGGATTTTTTTCTTGGTGCATTACTAAACCAAATCCTGCACTAGAATCTGTAAAGGCAGGGCAGAAAATTGGTACATTATTATCAAATGCAGTTTCAATTAATGAAGCTTTCTTTTTTGAATTCTTTTTTAGATATTTCCCCATTTCATGAATGAATTCTCTAGATGTGTAACTCCTTGGTTCTAATGAATTTGCTATATCACATATTATTTTGTCACACATTTGAAGTTCTTCCTCATCAATATAAGTGTCGTAAATTCTATCAATATAGTTATTTCTTAACTCGGTATCATTTTGAAACTGTGAGCCTTGATAATGTTTAAACCCTAGTGCTTCAAAAAAATCCATATCTACAATTGAGGCGCCAGTTGCAACAATTGCATCGACCATATTATATTTAACTAAATCCTTATATATATTCATACATCCTGCAGCTGATGTTGATCCAGCCAAAGTTAGGAAAATTGTACAATCTTTATCTTTCAACATTTCATTATAAATATTTGCTGCATTAGCAGTCTCTCTAGACACAAAAGACATTTTTTCCATTGATGAGATTATCTTTCTTGAATCAAAGGAGGTGATATCAATGTGTTCTACTGGGTTTTTTAAGAAATCTTTTTTACTATTGTGACCCAGAATTTTTTGGTCTGACATTAAGCGACCATACTAGCTTTATTGCTATCTTTATCGTACATGGTCATTATTGGTTTATCTTCAACTTCATAAATCTCATCCGAATAGTATCCATTGAATTGGGTTCTAAAAGTTAATCCATAAGCTCCAAGCTGACCAAGTTCTATATAATCATTTTCTTTAATATTGTTTGGAAGCAAAAAAGGACCCTTCATATAATCCATGCTATCACATGTCGGACCAAAGAAATCAAAAGCTGTTAACTTTTTAGAAATAATTTTATTTGAATTTTCTTTTATCATTTTTGATGGGTAAACAATATTAGGTGTACCAGCATCAAATAGAGTACCATACGTACCATCATTTATATAAAGCTTTTGTTTCTTTCTAAGGTTAACTTTAACAATTGTTGATCCACTTTCTGCAACTAAAGCTCTTCCAGGTTCACAAATTATTTTTGGCAAAGTTTCAAGTTTTAAATTTTCTAAACTTTTTTTAATTTCATTAAAATAACTATTTAATGATTGAGGAATTAAATCAGGATAGATAGTTGGAAATCCACCTCCTATATTTATATAATCTGGAACTATTTTTGTTTTTTTTATTATATTTCCAATTTCTGTTATACCCTTCGAGTAAGAAATTGGATGCATACATTGAGATCCAACATGAAAACTTAAACCTATTTTTTTTGCATGTTGTTTTGCTAATCTTGCTAAACCTACAGCCTCAGAAGTTAAAGCTCCAAACTTTTTTGATAAGTCTATTTCCGCATGTTCATTTGAAACTGCCACTCTTACAAATAATTCTAAATCTTTTGCATTATTTGTACTTTCTATAATTTTGATTAATTCATCTTTAGTATCTAATGAAAAAGTCTTAACATTATAATTAAAATAAGCTTCCTTAATACTTTCTCTACTTTTTACAGTATGCATGTATGAGCATTTTGCACTATGACTAAAATTTCTTATGGTTTTTATTTCTTCAATTGATGCAACATCAAATTGCTCTATTCCGCTATCTATTATTGTTTTAACTACTAATGGATTAGGATTTGTCTTTACAGCATATAAAACTGTTCCTGAGAATTTTTTTAAAAAAAATTTTACAGCAGATTCAATTGAGCTTTTTCTAATACAATATACTGGTTTTTCAGGTTTCAGTTGATTTACAAGTTCTTCAACTGATTTAAATTTTTGCATTTTTAATGCCTCCAAAAAAATTTAACAAAAAAAAGTCTTTTAATTAAAAAAACTTTAATATTTTCCGCATCTAAAATTAAAAATCACCAATGTAAAGCAAATAATTCAAGCCAGTATTGTCAAATAATCATATATTGAAAAATTTAACTTAGTTACCATATAGGCTATATGAAAGAACAAGCTACACTTCAAAACCTCAGTGATTTTGAGAATAAATCGCTATTAATTTGTGATGATGACAATCCTTTTAGAGAAAGATTGGCAAGGGCAATGGAAAAAAAGGGTTTTGAGGTTTTTCAAGCTGAGAGTGTACAAAAGGGTGTAGAAGCTGTTAAGGCAAAAAAACCTGGATTTGCCGTAGTAGACCTTAGACTTGGAGATGGAAATGGTCTTGAAGTAGTAAAAGAAATTCAAACCTCAAATACTGATAGTAGAATTATAATGTTAACAGGATATGGAAATATTCCAACAGCAGTTGCGGCTATTAAAGAGGGTGCAATCGATTATCTTGCTAAGCCAGCAGATGCCGAAGATGTAGAAAAAGCTTTGTTAGCAGATCCATCTAAGAAAGCTGCACCTCCAGAAAATCCTATGTCAGCAGATAGAGTAAAATGGGAACATATCCATAGAGTGTTTGAGCTTTGCAATAGAAATGTGTCTGAAACGGCACGAAGACTTAAAATGCACAGAAGAACTCTTCAGAGAATCCTTTCTAAAAGATCACCTAGATAAATTTTCTAATTTTTATAATTTGCTTAACTAATAATGCCAGTATGGCAATTTTGAATATTTCAGCCAACAAAAAAGGTTTAGCACCCAATGCGAAAATAGGCTTGTCCCATCCAATTAATGTACCTAACCACAATAATCCTAAAATATATATGGTCGAAGTTGCTACCACTAATTTACCTAAAACAACAAAAAAACTATCCTCATATTTAATTATGGATGCTAAATAGCATGCTGTTAAGAATCCAATTAAATATCCCATAGTTGGACCTGTGAAATATAAAAGTCCAACACCTTTTTCTGGAGAATTTGAAAAAACTGGCAATCCTGCAATTCCTTCAATTAAATATAATCCGATAGTAGCTAATCCAATTTTATAACCTAAGCTAATTCCTAAAAATAAGACTACAAAAGTTTGCATAGTCATAGGGACTGGGTAAAAAGGAATTTTTATTTTTGCAGAAATAGTTAAAGCTATTGAACCAAGTACTATAGCTAAAAAAGATTTAATTATTTTAGGTTGTGTAAGATTTTTTGTTAATTCCATAAAATCAATAATACTATTAATTGTTAATATAATCTAGTGATTAGTAGATTAAATTAAAGTTTAGACTATATTAACCTTAAAACATTTAATAAATTTTAATGAGTAAAATACAAAAAACTGATCATTTTTATCTTATTGATGGTTCTGGATATATCTTTCGAGCTTATTACGCATTACCACCATTAAGTAGAAAAAGCGACGGACTACCAACAGGCGCAGTTAGTGGTTTTTGTAGCATGCTTTTTAAACTTTTAGAGGACTCAAAATCAAATCAAAATTTGCAGAAACCAACTCATTTTGCTGTTATTTTTGATTCTGCTAGAAAAACATTTAGAAATGAAATCTATAGTGAATATAAAGCAAACAGATCTGAGGCGCCTGATGACTTGGCACCTCAATTTGAATATATAAGAAAGTCTGTTTTAGCATTTAACCTACCATCTGTAGATTTACCCAATTATGAGGCAGATGATTTGATTGCAACTTACGTTGAACAAATAATCAAAAAAGGAGCAAAGGTCACAATTGTTTCATCAGATAAAGATTTAATGCAATTATATCAAAAAAATGTCCGTATTTTTGATCCAATGAAAAATAAATTTGTAACTGAAGAAGACGTCATTAAAAAGTTTGGGGTAGATGCATCAAAAGTAATAGATGTCCAATCCTTAGCAGGCGATAGTAGTGATAACGTACCAGGTGTACCTGGAATAGGAGTAAAAACTGCTGCTGAGCTTATTAATAAATATGGCACCCTAGAAAAATTATTGAAATCAGCTCATGAAATCAAACAAAACAAAAGACGAGAAACTCTCTTAGAAAATAAAGATAAAGCATTAATTAGCAAAAAACTTGTGACATTAGATCATAAATCTCCAATAAAGAGAGACCTAGATGAGTTTCAGTTAAAAAGTATAGACAAAGATAAATTATATAAATTTCTAAGAGAGATGGAATTTAATAGATTATTAAGTTCTGCTATTTCTGCATATGGAGAGCCAGACCTAGCAAGCTCTGTTCCAGAAACTAAAAATATAGAAAAGCAAAGTCCAATTAATAATAAAAATTATTATTTGATTTCTAACCCAGATGAAATAGATGAGTGGGTTGAAGAGGCTGAAGAGTTAGGAGAGGTTGCTGTTGATACTGAAACAAATTCTATAGATCCTCATCAAGCAGAGCTAGTAGGTATCTCACTTTCCTCAAAAATAGGTAAGGCCTGCTATATTCCAATTGGTCACAAGTCATCAAAATGTATCAAAAAAGATGTTGTTATTAAAAAGCTAAAAAAATTACTAGAGGATCCAAGTGTTAAAAAAATCGGTCAAAATATTAAATTTGATTTTATTGTTTTATTTAAACACGGCATAACATTGTCTGCCATGGAAGACACAATGTTGATGTCTTATGTTTTAGATGCAGGGAAAAATAGACATAATATGGATACATTATCAGAGCTACATCTTGGACATAAAACGATTTCTTTCAAAGAAATGGTGGGAACTGGAAAAAAAGAGATCAATTTTAGTGAAGTAGAAGTTGAAAAAGCAAAAGATTATGCAGCTGAGGATGCTGATGTAACTTTTAGACTTTATAAGAAATTTCTTAAAAATCTAAAATCTGAAAAACTGATTAATATTTATGAAATTTTTGAAAAGCCATTAATTAAAATTCTCGCATTTATGGAAATAGAGGGTGTTGAGATTGATAGTAAGTTTTTAACTTCTCTTTCAAAAAAATTTGAAAAAAAAATCCTAACATTAGAAAAAGATATATTTAAAATTTCAAAAAAAGAATTCAACATTGGTTCACCTAAGCAATTAGGTGAAATCATTTATAATGAGCTTAAAATAGCAGGCTTAAAAAAAACCAAAAAAGGTGGATTTGCAACAAGTGCTTCAGTTTTAGAGGATTTAGCGTTTAAAGGTAACAAATTTCCTAAATTAATCTTGGACTGGAGACAGTTATCAAAATTAAAAAATACTTACTCAGATGCATTACCTGAACATGTTAATCCAACAACAAAAAGAGTACACACTTCCTTTTTGTTGGCCGCTACAACAACTGGAAGGCTAGCTTCAAGTGACCCTAATCTACAAAATATTCCAATTAAATCAGATGATGGTAAAGATATAAGAAAAGCTTTTAGGGCTAAAAAAGATCATTTATTGATTTCTGCGGATTACAATCAAATTGAAATGAGAATTCTTGCCGATCTAGCTGATGTAAAAGAATTAAAAAAGGCATTTAAAAATGAAGATGATATTCATTCAATAACAGCTAGCCAAATATTTAATATTGATATTAAAAAAGTAAATCAAGACCATAGAAGAAAAGCTAAGGCTATTAATTTTGGGATAATTTATGGAATTTCTCAATATGGTTTAGCAAAGCAAATTAATGTATCCAACTACGAAGCTGAAGAATTTTTAAATTCATACTTTGGAAAATTTCCAGAAATTAAAGTCTATATGGATAACACTATTAAATTTTGCAGAAAAAGTGGTTATGTAAATAATATTTTTGGTAGAAGATCACACTTTAATGGGATAAACGATAAAAATTTTAATGTGAGAAATTTTCAAGAGCGTGCTGCAATTAATGCTCCGATTCAAGGATCAGCTTCAGAGATAATGAGATTAGCAATGATTAGATTAGATAAAAAAATGTCTGATAATAAAATTACAAAACCAAAAATGTTACTCCAAATTCATGATGAATTAATCTTTGAGGTTCCAAAAAAAGATGAAAAGTTGATGACCAAAATAATAAAAAATGAGATGACAAGTGTGGCTCAAAGTGACTTTCATTCATTTTCTACCCCTTTAACTGTTGACATCAATGTAGGTGATAATTGGGGAATGCTTCACTAATTTAATATCATTGCCCAATTTAGGACAATTTAGTATTTTTAAGATCAATATATGCAGAAACAAACTATAGCTTTAATCGATGATGATAGAAATATACTCACAAGTTTAAGCATTGCCTTAGAAAAAGAGGGTTTTAAAGTACAAACGTACATAGATGGTGAGAGTGCATTAATTGGATTAACAAGAATGCCACCAGACCTTGCAGTTATTGATATCAAAATGCCAAAAATGGATGGTGAAGAATTATTAAAAAAACTTAGAAAGAAAACATCTTTACCAGTAATTTTTTTAACATCTAAAGACGACGAAATTGACGAGCTTTTAGGCTTAAAACTGGGTGCAGATGATTTTGTAAAAAAATCGGGAGGTTTTTCTATAAAAGTTTTAATTGAAAGAATTAGAGTTCAGTTAAGAAAAAAAGACTCTAATAATATTCTAGAGGAAAATAAAAGTTTAATTTCTCATGGAAGATTAAAATTAGATCCTTCACAACTTGAATGCGAATGGAATGGAAAACAATTACCTGACAAACTAACAACCACTGAATTTTTAATTGTTAAAGAATTAGCAAAAAGACCTGGTATTATAAAAGAAAGAGCTCAATTAATGGATATAGCTTATAGAGAGGATACTGACATAGAGGACAGAACTATTGACAGCCATGTAAAGAGAATTCGTAAAAAATTTAAAAAAGTAGACCCTGATTTTTCAGCTATTGAAACTAGGTATGGTAGTGGATATAGATGGAATGTTAGCTGATGTTTAGTAAATACTTAAAAACTCTTTCAATTTTAAAAAAATTCTTATTCATTAACTTTGTTATTTTTACTATTATTGGATTATTTACAATAGTTTACTTAAATAATATTCAAACAAACTTAGTAAAAAAAAAATCTGAAAATCATATAAAAATTATAAATAATACTATCGATAATCTTTCAAGATTAAACGTAAAATTTGATGCTGATGATATAAGAAAATTTTTATTTTCAACAAGATTTATATTTCAAAATTTAGATAGAGTAATTTTTTTTGATAGTAACTTAAATCTCATTGGAGATACAGATACACTAGATCTAGATCCAAGATCATTCTCAACAAGAATAGATGAGATTGAATTTGAAAGTTTAAGTGAAGATAAAAATGATCAAAATATTGAAAAAAAAAATATTAATATAGATCAAGAAAAGTCGGTATCTTTGAAAGATATTTTGACTGATTACTCAAAATCTGAAAAATCTGGAAATCCATACACTTTCATTCAAGAAAATTACAATCAATTTAAATTAACAACTATAAAAGATGTTGAAAGAGAAGGATCAAATGTAGGTTATTTAGCAATTACTGAGATTGCTAATGACATTAAAACTGCAACAGATGAGAGAAAAGCTTTTGTAATTAGAACTGCCATATCTGTTGGTTTCGTAATTTTAATTTTTTCATTTGTATTAAGTAGATATTTTATTAAACCAATTCAAAATTTAGTTCATTATACTAAACTTATAAAAGAAAAAAATCAGACTAAGTCAAACATTGAAAATTTAAAGAATAGAAACGATGAACTAGGTCTTCTTTCAACTTCTCTTGAAGACATGACAAATGAGTTGCAAAAAAGAGTAACACATGCAGAAAATTTTTCTACTGATCTTGTTCATGAAATTAGAAATCCTTTAGCATCTTTAAAAGGTGCATCAGAAATTTTACAAGATACAAATGATAAAGATCAAAGACTAAAACTAATAAATATACTTAGCCATGATGTTCAGCGTATTGAAAGGTTAATTACAGATTACTCTCAAATGTTAAAGGATGAAGTTGCTTTGAGTAAAGAAAAAATGAACAGGATAAATATTGAACCAATTATCCAATCCGTTATAGATGATTATAACAACATCCATAAAGTTAAAAAAGATATTGATGTAAGATACGAAAACGACGGAAAAAAAGAATATTTTATTAAGGGTATAGAAAACAGAATTGAGCAAATAATTGCAAATTTATTAGATAATTCAATATCATTTAGCAAAAAAGGTTCCAGCATTTTAATCAATGTTTCTGATACTTCAGAAAATAAAGTTTCAGTCAAAATACTTGACGAAGGAGAAGGGTTTAAGGAAAAAGATACCTCAAGAATATTTAAAAGATTTTATAGTAATCGACCTGATAAGTTTGGAGAACATTCAGGATTAGGATTAAATATCGTTAAAAATCTAGTTGATTTACATGATGGAGAAATTGTAGCATCTAATCGAGTTGATACTGTTGGTGCTATGATAGAAATAAGATTTCCAACCATTTAATCTAATGTTGATAAATTAATACTTAACGTTATAAACCATGCCATGAAAGATTATAAAGTAAAAGATATTTCACAAGCAGACTTTGGAAGAAAAGAAATTTCTATTGCAGAAAGTGAAATGCCAGGATTGATGGCTTTAAGAGATGAATATTCAAAAAAAGAACCCCTTAAAGGTGCTAAAATTATTGGCTGTTTACATATGACAATACAAACAGCTGTGCTAATTGAAACATTAGTTGATTTAGGAGCTGAGGTGAGATGGTCATCTTGTAATATTTTTTCAACTCAAGATCATGCTGCCGCTGCTATTGCTAAAGCAGGTATTCCTGTTTATGCCTGGAAGGGTGAAACTGAAGAAGAATACTTATGGTGTATTAAACAGACTATCGTAGGGAAATCTGATTGGAAACCAAATATGTTATTAGATGATGGTGGTGACTTAACAGCAATCATGCATAACGAATACAAAGAATTGATGAAAGATGTTAAAGGCGTTTCAGAGGAAACAACAACTGGAATTAAAGCACTTAATAAAATGGAAAAAGATAAATCTCTTTTAGTTCCAGCTATAAATGTAAATGACTCAGTAACTAAATCAAAATTCGACAATTTATATGGCTGTAGAGAAAGTTTGGTTGATGGAATAAGACGAGCAACGGATGTAATGATGTCAGGTAAAATTGCAATTGTTGCTGGCTTTGGAGACGTTGGAAAAGGAAGTGCCGCATCTTTGAGACAAAGTGGAGCAAGAGTATTAGTTACAGAAGCAGATCCAATTTGTGCTCTTCAAGCAGCAATGGAGGGTTACGAGGTTGTTTTAATGGATGAAGCTATAAGTAGAGCAGATATAGTTGTAACTGCAACAGGAAATAAAGATATAGTTACCGCAGACCACATGCGAGATATGAAAGATAGAGCAATATTATGTAACATTGGTCACTTTGATAATGAAATACAAGTTGAAGCTTTAAAAAACTATAAGTGGACTGAAGTTAAACCTCAAGTTCATGAAATAGAACTTCCTGGTGGAAAAAGAATTATTTTATTAGCAGAGGGAAGACTAGTAAATTTAGGTTGTGCAACTGGACATCCTAGTTTTGTTATGAGTGCATCCTTTACTAATCAGGTAATAGCGCAAATAGAACTTTGGCATAATCACAAAAATTATGAAAATAAGGTTTATGTATTACCAAAGCATTTAGACGAAAAAGTTGCTACTTTACATTTAAAAAAAGTTGGTGCTAAACTTACAAAATTATCTAAAGATCAAGCTGAGTATATCAGCGTGGGAACAGAGGGTCCTTTTAAGCCAGATGCTTACCGCTATTAAAGATAGCAGAATAGATATTACCTCTGAGAAATCTACAAGAGAATTAGCTGAAAATTTAATCTCATATATTAAAGGAGGTGAATTCGTTTTTCTGTATGGGGAGATGGGAGTTGGCAAGACAACTTTTGTAAAATATTTTATTAATAAAGTTCAGACTAAAGAAAGATTAGACCTTACCGAGGTTACTAGCCCCACATTTAATTTATTAAATGAGTATAATACTAAAAATTTTGTAATTAAACATTATGATTTGTTTAGAATAAAAAATATTTCAGAAATTAATGACTTAGATATTTTTCAAAAGAATAATAAAATAATTACATTTATTGAATGGCCTGAATTATTAGAGAATAATAGTAAAATAAAATCTATCGATTTACTGTTCACTTATGAAAATGAATTAAAAAATAGAACGGTTCATATAAATGGTTTAAATTAAGTTTAGTAGAATGCTAAATTTTAAGGAATTAAAAGAGATAAAAGGTGACGCATCTTTTCGCAAATTTTATAGAAATAAGAAAAACAATTCAATAGTAGTTTTCTCAAAAAAAGAGAAAGTTAAAAATCTTTTAAACTATGATGCAATTAATAAAATATTGATTAAAAATAAAATTTTAGCACCTAGATTAATAAATCAAAATTATAGAAATAATTATATAGAGGTAGAGGATTTTGGAGACAATACTTTAAATAAAGTCTTAGAGCATAAAAAAAAGAATAAAGAATTAATTTTTAATAAAATAATTAACATACTTAAAAGAGTTCAATCGATTAAAGACAAGGATGTATTAAATTTCAAAAATCAAAAGTATAAAGTTATGGAATACAACAATGAAATATTATTAAAAGAAGCAAATCTATTTTCCAAATGGTATGCACCAAGAAAACTCAATAAATTTAAGATTAGAAATTTTAAAATAAAATATAAAAAGGAAGTAAAGAAATTGCTATTAAAATTGAATTTAAAAAATAATACTTTTGTTCATAGAGACTTTCATGTCTCAAATTTGTTATATTTTAAAAACAATATTGCCCTGATTGATAGTCAAGATTCACTAATTGGTAATAAATCTTATGATTTAGCATCACTTGTTGATGATGTAAGGTTAAAAACATCGAATAAACTAAAAAATAAAATTTTAAATCATTATCTTAAAAGATTAGAAAAAAAGGAAATTGACAAATTTGTAAATGATTTTGAAATTTTATCTGTCCTAAGAAACTTGAAAATTATAGGAATTTTTATGCGTTTAGCGATAAGAGATAATAAAAAAAAATATTTAAAGATGATACCTTATGCATGGGAAATGATTAATTATAGAATAAAAAAAAATAAAGAATTTAAAAATTTGCAATTAATATTGAAAAGTAATTTCCCTAAATATATTAAATAAACTGTGAAAATAAATACTGCTTTAATTTTGTGTGCCGGGTTTGGAAAACGATTAAATCCTAATACTATAAAAAAACCAAAACCACTCCTTCAAATAAATAATATCACTATGCTTGAAAGAAGTATAAATTTAATTGAAAAGTTGGGAATTAATAAAATTATTATAAATACTTTCTATTTAAAAGAGCAATTTTCTGATTTTATTAAAAATAAAAAATTTAATTTAGGTATCCATATTGTTGAAGATGGCAAAAATATTTTAGATACTGGAGGAGGGATACTAAACATGGTTAACCATTCTGATGAGAATGATTTTTTTGTCTTTAATCCTGATACTATTTGGTCAAGTAATTATCAAAATGAAATTTTAGAAATGGAAAAAATTTATTTTCAAAAAAAATTAGAAAATATTTTATTGTTAGTAAATAAAAATCAAAGTTTTGACCAAAACTTAAAAGGTGATTTTAATCTTTCAAATAATCTAATCTCAAAAAAAGATAATAAAGATTTTATTTATATTGGTTGCCAAATTTTAAATAAAAAGATCCTAAAGAATCAAAATAAAAGAAAATTTTCAATTTTGAATATTTGGAATAAACTAATAGAGCAAAAAAAGTTATACGGGTTTCAAAGTTTAGAGAAATTTTATCATTTAACAGACTTAAAAACTTTTAATAAACTAAAAGATCTTTAGCTCTTGAAGTGTCAAGATATTCACAATACGATAATTTATTTTCTTTATTAAATTTCATTAGTAAAGGATTGCCTGTTGGTACTTCTAATTGTGAAATTTTGTTGTTATCCAAATTAAATAAATATTTACAGAGAGCACGTATGGAATTCCCATGCGCTGAAATTAAAATATTTTTATCTTTAAAATTTTTTTCAATTTCTTCTTTATAAAATTTGATTACTCTTTCATACGTATCTTTCAAAGACTCGGTATCAGGAACTTTGTCAATAGGTATATTTTTATACGTATCTATATTTAATGGATGATATGAACTACTTTTATCTAACGGATCAGGTCGTAGTTCCCAAGAACGTCTAAATTGG
>CACAYA010000006.1 GCA_902536575.1 uncultured Pelagibacteraceae bacterium
AATTTTTTCATTTTGTTTATTGCTATTTCGCAACTATCTAACCGACTAGGTTGTCCAGAACCAATACCAACTGTAGTCTCATTAGAAGCAAGAACAATCGCGTTAGACTTAACGTTCCGGCAAATATTAAAAGCAAAAATTAGATTTTTCATTTCTCTTGAAGTTGGTTTTCGTTTTGACATAATTTTAAAATCTTTGGTGGTAAATTTTTTAAGATCCTCTGATTGAATTAGAATCTCATTACCAATTGACGTATGTTTTAAATCACTACTAATTTTATAATTTGAACTATTTATTAGTCTTAAATTTTTCTTTTTCTTTAATATTTTTAAAGCACTAGAGTCAAAGTTATTAGCTATAATTACCTCAAGAAATATTTTACTTAATTCAAGAGCTAAAAGTCTTGTTATTTTAAAATTACAAGAAACTATACCTCCAAAAGCACTTATTGGGTCACACGCAAATGCAGACTTATAACTCTCAAGATGGTCCTTTTTGATAGAGACACCGCAAGGATTTGCATGTTTAACAATTACTGTTCCAGTATTTTTTGGAAGTGATTTTGAAATTGTTAATGCTGCAAAAATATCATTATAATTATTATAACTAAGCTGCTTTCCATGGATTTGTTTGATATCCATTATTGAATTTTTTGAATAAATTCCACTTTCTTGGTGAGGATTTTCACCATACCTAAGTGTTTCAATTAAGTTTCCATGCAAAACCCTCTTTTTTGGAAAATTTGTATGAGTTATTTTATTAAAATAATCTGAAATTATAGAGTCATAATAAGCCGTTTCCGTAAAAGCAATTCTCGATTGCTTTTCTCTAAAATATAAGGATGTTGATCCTTTATATTTATTTAGTTCGTCTATTAATTCAGCGTATTGTTCAGTAGATGTAATTACTGCTACATCTTTGTAATTTTTTGCTGCAGATCTAACCATGGTGGGACCACCTATATCGATATTTTCAATTATTTTACTGTGATTGGTGCTATTTTTTAATACTTCTTCGAATGGATAAAAATTAGCTATAATTAAATCTATATTTTCAAAATTATTATCTCTTAAATCCTTTAAGTGCAATTTATTTTCTCTTTTATTTAATATTCCAGCATGAATTTTTGGATGAAGAGTTTTTACCCTTCCATCTAAAATTTCAGGTGAATTTGTAAAGTTTGATACTTCAATACAATTAAATTTCAATTTTTTAATTTCTTTATAAGTGCCACCAGAACTTATAATTTTTATTTTATTTTTTTTTAGTACATTTAAAATGGGTTTTAGGTTTTTTTTATTCGAGACAGAAATAAGAGCTGTTTTTATTTTTTTCATTATAATTTAAGTATTTCCCATTTTATAATTTGCTCATTTTTTTTATTCATTCCAGAAATAAAAATGTTCTGATTATCTTTGTATGAATTTTTATTACCGAAATATAGGCTATTATCAATGTTTATATCCAAGTCATCACAATTGAATTTCCAACCTTCATCTTCTAGCTCAATAAGTATAGATTTATTGTCCTGAGTTTTCATAACTTTAGCACTTGGATTTAGATGAAATCTAATATCAAATTTAATCTCTTTATTGGGATTTTTTCTTAAAATTTTATCATGCCCTACAAACTTGTTTTGCTCTGGATAAAACTCAACTTCCCTTTCATGAATTGTGCCAAACCTTTTTAAATATCCGTCATGTGATCCTATAATTTTCCAGTAATTTTTTTCAAACACAACATTCTTTCTCGAAACTTTAAGTCCTCGCTTAAGCAGAATGTTGTTCTTAACTTTTTTGGAGGAGCATGAAGAAAAATCTTCTATGATCAAGGTACTATGAAGAGCAGTGCTTCTGCAGAGTTTGTTTAATTTATGCTTTTTGTTTGAGAAATATCCAGAATTAGTTATTAATTTTTTCTGATTTGAGAATATTTCTAAGGATAGAGCTCCGTATTGATAGTCTTTAGAAAAATCCTTGCTTGGACTGGAACCAACATCCATAGTTAAAACCATTTTTTTATTTTTTAAAATGACATATCCACCAAGCTCATTCACATTAGTTTTAAAAGTATAACCAAATCTTTTTAAGTACTGATCGAAGTTATCATTTTCTGAATGATAATTGCCGTTAAAAAAAACGTCAGCACCAACATTTTTCCATATAAATGCATAACTTGATCCTAAATAAAATATTGTTTCATCTATATATTCTGGAATGACATTTTGAGATTCCTTGAACCACTCCCTTATAATAATGAAGTATTTAAGGTAAAAGACTAACTGATTAATATTTCTTGATTTTGTAAAGCCCTGACTATCAATTGAAGATTTAATTATATTTTTTAAAATACTCAAACCATTTTCAAGATAGTTTTTTTCATTTTTGTAAGCTAACCCAGTTAAAATTATTGCAGAACAACCAATTAATTTATTTTCAAATTCATTTGAAGATTTAATTTCACTTAGCAAATGGTTAGTTTGCTTTTGTATCATATGATTGAACATTAAACGATATTCTTTATCGCTATCTTGATAGGTAAGCTGGTGGTTTGATAACCAGGCAATTATTCTTTTAGAAGTTAAATCAAATTCCCAACTATCTTTATTGTATTTACCATTCTCTTTTGTCCAGTTTTTAATGACTGACCGTGTAGTTTCTTTCGAAGATTTTAAATCTAAACTAAAAAACCAAAAAAAATTATTTAATTTTTCATAATCTTTTGTACTTATTTTATTTTGCCAAATAGACTCAATTGCAAAATCTTCAATTCGGTATTTCTTATTTTGATATTTTATAATTGAAGACAGAAGGTGAGGACTTGGCTTATACTCCAAACTATTCTCAAAAGTTTTTGATATTTTTTTTTCGTAAAAATTGGAATTTTGATAAATTTTTTTAAAATTATTTTTTAAATCAAAATAAAATTGGCTAAAAATACTTAAGGAATTTGCATTAATCATTAACTTATTTAAGTTTTAATAAATTAATATTTTTTTTTATATCTCCACCATTACTTTTAAAAATAGTTGTCCCAGAAACAAGAATATTTGCTCCAGCATCAATAGCAATTTTACAATTTTCAAAATTTATTCCGCCATCGATTTCAATATCAAAGCTCAAATTTTTTTCTTGTTGAATTTTCTTAAGTTGTTTTATTTTATTTAAAACCTCTGGCATAAATTTTTGACCTCCAAAACCCGGATTAACACTCATGATTAAAACTAGATCTATATGAGCTAAAAATTCAGTAATTAATTCAATTTTCGACTCTGGATTAAGAGAAACTCCAACCTTTTTTTTTAAATCTTTAATCGTGTTAATTGATTCCCTCAAGTTTTGAGTAGCTTCAGGGTGAATAGTAATTATATCTGCACCTGCATTGGCATATGCTTCTATATATTGATGTACTGGCGAAATCATCAAGTGTACATCAAACTTTAAAGAAGAGTGTTTTCGTAAAGCTTTAATAACTGGGGGACCGATAGTTAAATTTGGAACAAAATGACCATCCATGACATCCACATGGATCATGTCTGCTCCACCATTTTCTAATCTCTTAATTTCAGCACCTAATTGACTAAAATCAGCAGATAAAATTGACGGTGAAATTTGTATATTTTTCATTGATAACTAGATTTACTAGTATCAATTTTTAAAATTTAATTGAATTAAAAAATTGATAAATTTGTCTCGATATTTCACTTTCGAGAGGAAATGATAGCATACCCATAACAGAATAGCCCAAGATCCAAGGCATTAAATAAAATCTAATCATGTAAAAAAACCAAGCCACATATAAGGGTACTAGAGGACCTATAATAAATGAAGGGGTAATTGGTTTAAATAATCTGATTAAAGGATTTGTATATTTAACAAATACTCTCATAAAAAAGAATTGAGAGTCTTCTCTTTGAAAAATGTTCATTGCAACTCGACCAATTAATGTCCACATGATTATCCCAAACAAATAATCAATAAAATATATAAACGGATGAAAGTTGGCTGACATTTGAGATTTATATTTGAAAATGAAAAGAAAGAAAAGGGGCGAAATTAATCGCCCCTTATAAAGTTTATTTACTGTTTTCCAAGAATGGTTTTACCACTTGGTACACGTACTTCATCAACCATTTTCTGAGTTGCTTTGTCTGGCTCTTGAGTCATTAAACTCACAACCACCATTGCAATTAAACTAACAGCTGATCCGAAGATACCAAATGTTAATTGAGTAATTCCTAGGAATCCGCTTCCACCAGTTCGTACCCAAACTAAGTACCAAGTACCAGCAGCTAGACCTCCTAACATACCAGCAATAGCACCTTGTCTGTTAGCTCTCTTCCACCATACACCAAGTACAAGTGGGAAGAACAATCCAGACATCGCAAAGTCAAATGCCCAGATAACTGAACCTAAGATACCTTGAATCTCCATTGCTGCAATAGTTGCTCCAGCAAAACCAATTACTACAAGTAATACCCTTGCAACAACTAGTCGTTTTGCAGTTTCCGCTTTTGGATCAATGATCTTATAGTAAACATCATGTGATATAGCGTTTGCAATTGCTAGAATCAAACCATCAGCTGTTGACATGGCAGCTGCCATACCTCCAGCAGCAACCAGACCTGAGATTACGTAAGGTAATCCAGCTATCTCTGGTGTTGCTAACACAACGGCTTTACCACCCATGAAGAACTCGTTTAATTCAACAGTTCCATTTCCGTTAAAGTCGCTGATAAACATTAAGTTTGCTTGGTTCCAGTTTTGATACCAATCTATCGCTTGAACTTCTGCAATTGATTTACCGATAATACCAGTTGATAATGTCGGATCGATCAATGACAACTTAGATAGTGTAGCTAACATTGGAGCAGAAGAATAAAGTAGGAAGATAAAGAATAGTGACCAACCTACTGATTTTCTAGCTGCTTTAACACTTGGAGTAGTAAAGTATCTCATCATCACGTGAGGTAATGATGCTGTTCCCATCATCATCGCCAATGCTAATGAAATAAATGCCCAAGGAGTTGCGTTAACTGCAGAGTGAGCTTTAGTTATTCCTGCTAGGCCTTTAGGTACCGTTGCTAGATCAGCAGCAGAGTTTTTGACAAAACCAAACTGTGATTCTAACTCACCAATTCTAGCTACTTCATCAGCTAACATAAAGTGTGGAAAGAAACCTGCACCCATTTTGTTACTGATCCAGAATACTGGAAGTAAGTAAGCTATAATTAGAACGATATATTGTGCAACCTGTGTCCAAGTTACCCCTCTCATACCACCTAACATTGAACATAATAAAATACTTATTAGTCCAATATAAACTGCGTATTGGAATGGGATATCAAGTGCAACAGATGCAATAGTACCTGTAGCGTTAATTTGTGCTGTTACATAAGTAAATGAAGCAACGGTTAAAACCACTACTGCACTAAATCTTGCTAGATTACCACCGTATCTTGTACCTATAAAATCTGGAACTGTATAACAGCCAAACTTTCTTAAGTATGGTGCTAATAAAGATGCAACTAACACGTAACCACCAGTCCAACCTACAAGTAGAGCCATATAACCGTAACCTTTAAAATAAATACCTCCAGCCATTGCAACGAATGAAGCACCAGACATCCAGTCTGCTGCCGTGGCCATTCCGTTGAATACTGTTGGTACTTGTCTTCCAGCTACGTAATACGCATCTGCTTGGGCTGTTCGTGACAGGTAGCCGATCAATGCATAGATGAACACGGTAAATGCTACAAAACCAATACCGATTGCTTTCGCAGTCATACCCATCTGTTCTGCAATTGCCATAATAATTATGAATCCTATGAACCCTCCGGTATAGATTCCATAAATCTTAGGCAAGTTGTCTATAAAATTACCCTTTTTCATTATCCATCCTCTCTTTCGCTGAAGCCAAACTCTTCATCGATTTTTTCTTGTCTATTCGCAAACCAGAAAATAAGGATTACGAATGCTCCAAGAGATCCCTGACATGTAAACCAATATGTCCACGGATAACCGAAAGGTCCTGTGACCTCGTTCATTTCAGCTCCAAAAAGGAAGATGCCAATTGAGAATACAAACCAGATTGCTAACGTTATCATCAGCAAACCTCTAGATTTCTCCCAATGTTTTTCTTGATTTGACATTTTTACCTCTCTATTTAGTTATAACTGGCAAAACCATAACCATTATAAGGCTTTTGAAAAGACCTAAATTTAACAATAATAGGTACTTATTTACTTACTTTTTTAAGGTATAAATGCCACATATAGCTCTAATTATGGCAAAATACAAGTTAACTTGGAAAGATCTAACAACAACGGATTTTAAGACATATTTGTTCGCAATGTTTAAAGCGTTCATTCCAAAAAAAAAAATTAGAAATTTAGATGAACTTGAGGTCTTCATTCAAACTAAATCTGCATGGGTTACGCAAGTAACTTTATATAATTATTTAAAAACTCGGATGGGAACAAGGTATGTTCTTCATTTTGATAATGATGAATTCATGGGATCCGTTAATCTTGCTAAATGGAATATTTATTCTGTAGCACTTCAGGATTTATCACTTTTTACTTTCTCTTATTTGAGAGTTAATTTTAATTTTCAAGATACTAATAAAGCAAAAGAAATTTTTAATAAAATATTAGATGATGAAATTTCGAATAAAATGCCTTTAGATATTGTTGACAAGTCTAGAATAGATTTTGAAAACAGATTGCAAAATATTAACTGGGATACTTATTATACAGATCTACCGTTTAATCCAAGTGCACTTTCATTATATAAATGGGCACCAATTGCTGAAGAGTTAAAAACTTTAGATCGTAAAATTGTTTTAAATTCTATGATATTGAAGTGGGATGTTATTAAACAAGAATTTCAAAACTTAATTCAGTTTTAAATATTTTTTCTATTATCAACCAAACTATCAACAACGCTTGGATCTGCTAGAGTAGTTGTATCGCCTAATTCACCATGCTCATTGGCAGCAATTTTTCTTAAAATTCTTCTCATTATTTTTCCAGATCTTGTCTTTGGAAGACCAGGTGCAAAATGAATATGGTCTGGACGTGCGTGAGCACCCACTTGTTTTTTTACCCAAAGTTTTAGATCTCTCTCTAATTCGCCTGTTTCAATTTCACCTGCATTTAAAGTGACATAACAATATAAACCATTTCCTTTAATATCATGAGGATAACCAACCACTGCTGCTTCTGCAACTTTAGGATGAGCAACAAATGCACTTTCAATTTCGGCAGTACCTAAATTATGTCCTGATACAATTATTACATCATCAACTCTTCCCGTGATCCAGTAATATCCATCTTTATCTCTTCTACAGCCATCACCAGTAAAATATTTTCCATTAAACTGAGAAAAATATGTGTCGATAAATCTTTGATGGTCTCCATATACAGTTCTCATTTGACCTGGCCATGATTGAGCAATACAAAGTCTTCCTTCACCAGCTCCTTTTATCTCTTCACCATTTTTATCAACAATGACAGGCTTAATCCCATAGAAAGGTTTTGTCGCTGAACCAGGTTTTAATGGAATAGCTCCAGTTTGAGGGGCT
The DNA here is from genome assembly GCA_902536575.1 of uncultured Pelagibacteraceae bacterium. Taxonomy (GTDB): domain Bacteria; phylum Pseudomonadota; class Alphaproteobacteria; order Pelagibacterales; family Pelagibacteraceae; genus Pelagibacter. The sequence continues at coordinate 7,585 of CACAYA010000006.1, forward strand.
ATCAATATTCCTCCGGTCTCTGTTTGCCACCAAGTATCTACAATTGGACACTTGGAGTTTCCAACTGTTTTGTAATACCACATCCAAGCCTCAGGATTAATAGGTTCACCAACAGTTCCAAGTAATTTTAGAGATTTTCTTGAGGTTTTTTTAACTGGTTTATCGCCTTCACGCATTAAAGCTCTAATTGCTGTAGGAGCAGTATAGAAAATGTTTACTTTGTATTTGTCAACGATCTGCCACCATCTTGAAGTGTCAGGATAGTTTGGAATACCTTCAAACATTATTGTTGTAGCACCATTAGCAAGTGGTCCATAAATAATATAACTATGTCCAGTCACCCATCCAATATCAGCAGTGCACCAATAAATATCTTTTGGTTTATAATTAAAAATATATTGATGCGTCATTGATGCGTAAACCATATACCCGCCAGTAGTATGAAGAACTCCTTTTGGTTTACCAGTTGAACCTGAAGTATACAAAATAAATAAAGGATCCTCAGCATTCATTTCCTCTGGTTCACAATGACTTGGAACATCTTTAATTAGATCATGATACCAAACATCTCTTTCGTTATTCCAATTGATGTAGTTTCCAGTTCTTTTAACAACGATACATTTTTTTACGTTCGGACAACTTGTTAGTGCCTCATCTGTTGTGTACTTCAATGGAATAGTTTTTCCACCTCTGACACCTTCATCAGCAGTAATTATAAATTCAGATTCGCAATCATTCACTCTACCCGAAATCGATTCTGCAGAGAAACCACCAAATATTATTGAATGAACTGCTCCAATTCTAACACATGCTAACATTAAAATTGCAAGCTCTGGGATCATTGTTAAGTAAATTGTAACTCGATCACCCTTTTTAATTCCAAGTTTTTTTAAACCATTTGCTGCTTTTGAAACTTTTTGATGTAATTGTTTATAAGTTATTTTTTGACTATCTTTTGGATCATCGCCAACCCAAATAATCGCAGTTTTATCTTTTTTATCTTTTAAATGTCTATCGATACAGTTTGTAGAAGCATTTAAAGTTCCATCTTGGTACCATTTAATTTTTACTTCTTTGTCGCTATATTTAACGTCTTTGATTTTTTTATAAGGTTTTATCCAAGTAATTCTTTTTCCTTCTTTCCTCCAAAAATCATCGTTACCTTTTATAGATTGAGAGTATTTTTGTTGGTACTTACTTTTATTCGCCAAACTTGCTTTTACCCACTCTGTTTTAGTTTTTATAACTATTTCAGGTGGAGAAGAACTATTCTCTTTTTTACTTTTCTTTTTATTTTTCTTTCTTTTTTTAATCTTTTTTGAAACCTTTTTTACTTTAGTTTTTTTCTTAACTTTTTTAGAAGATTTTTTTTTTATTTTAGATATTTTTTTCTTCTTTTTAGGCATGTGAAATTTTATTTTTTAAATTCTACTCATGTTATTTATGATTTTCCAGCTTTTATAATCTATTGGCATCACGGATAATCTACTCTGTTTAATTAACGCTAAATTCCTCAATTCCTTGCGTTTTTTTATATCTTCCAAAGTAACTGGTCTATCTAATTTTTTTTTAAACTTAACTGTAACAGCTACAAAGCGCCCACTTTTATCAGTTTTGTCTATGTAATGCTCTTTAATGACCTCTAAAATACCCACAATTTCTTTACCAATATTTGAGTGATAAAAAAAACAAAGATCACCTTTTTTCATAGTCTTTAAATTTTTTGCAGCCTCATAATTTCTTACCCCATCCCACGGTGCACCTTTGGCACCTGACCTTATTTGTTGATCAATAGACCATACATTTGGTTCAGATTTCATTAACCAATATTGCATTATAATTGAACTCCAGCTCCTTTTAAAAAAGCAGCATCTTCATCCAACGGCCATCTAGGTTTTGCTGGGTGATCCAACTCACTAAACTGTTTTAACTTAAATTTTTCTAAACCAACCATAGCTATCATTGCAGCATTATCTCCACAAAGATCTATTGGTGGAAAAATGCTTTGGTAATTTTCTGCTTTGCATAAACTGATCAGCATATTTCTAATATTTTTGTTAGCTGCCACTCCTCCAGCAACTACAAAACTTTTTTTATTTGGGTTATTTTGTTTTTCGAAATATGTAAAAGCAATTTTAGTTTTCTTATATAAAATTTCTTCAATCGTTCTTTGAAATGATGCAGCAAGATCAAATTTTTCTTGATCAGTTTTAATGTTTTTAGTTATTTTTAATACTGCAGTTTTAAGTCCTGCAAAAGATAAGTTACAACCACCTTTATTAAAAATAGGTTTTGGTAAATCATATTTATTAGGATCACCTTTTTTTGCTAAAATCTCTATTTTTGGACCACCTGGAAATTCTATACCTAAAAGTTTTGCAGTTTTATCAAATGCTTCTCCCAAGGCGTCATCAATTGTTGTTCCTAATCTTTTATATTTACCTAAACCTTGAACATTTAAAAATTGTGAATGTCCCCCCGATATTAACAAAAGCAGGTAGGGATAATTTAAATTTGAATTTAGTTTAGGACTTAAGGCGTGACCTTCTAGATGATTAACCGCTATGAAAGGTTTATCTATAGAAGCGGCAAAAGTTTTTCCAAAACTTAAACCAACTGATAGACAAACAATTAAGCCAGGTCCTGCGGTGGAAGCTACAGCGTTAATTTCATCAATTTTCTTTCCACTCTCATCAATAGCTTTTTGAACAATCCAATCGATTTTCTCAATATGGGATCGTGCTGCTAATTCTGGAACCACTCCTCCATATTCTTTATGGACTTCAACTTGACTTGAAACAATATTTGATAAGACTACTGGATTTCCCTGTTCATTTTCAGTTATTATTGCTGCAGCCGTCTCATCACAGCTCGTTTCTATTCCGAGAATTAAGGGTTTTTTGCTCATTCAAATAGTTTTTAATAATTGTACAATCTCAATACAAGTAAGAAATAAATAAATTTATGAATAGAAAAATTATCATTGGATCTAGAGGAAGCAAGTTGGCGATGCTTTATGCTGAAAAAGCTAAAGATAAAATTGTTAAAACAACTGATTTTAGTGATCAAGATGTAATTATAAAAAAAATTACAACAAAAGGGGATGAGATTCAGGATATAAGACTGTCAGAAGTTGGAGGTAAAGGATTATTTTCAAGCAATTTAGAAAAAGAGCTTCAAGATAAAAATATTGATATCGCAGTTCACGCACTTAAAGACATGCCAACTATTGAAACAAAAGGTCTTAAAACTGATTCATTTTTAGAAAGGAATGATGCAAGAGAAATTCTTATTACAATGAATAAACAAAAATTAAGTGAACTAAAAAAAAATTCTATAATTGGAACTTCATCCTTTAGAAGAGAATATCAAATTAAAAAAATTAGGTCTGATCTTGAATGTAAACTTATTAGGGGCAATGTCGATACAAGAATTAAAAAATTAAAAGATGGAGTTTATGATGCAATAATATTATCTTATGCAGGAATTAAATTTTTGAAATTTGACGATGAAATTTCAGAAATTTTTTCCCCTGAAAAAGTAATTCCAAGTGCTGGGCAAGGTATAATTGCACTTCAATGTAGAGAAAGTGAAAAAGATATAATCTCAGTGCTAAAAAAAATAAATCATAATGAAACATTTATGAGAGCACATACCGAGAGAAATATTTTAAAAGTTTTGGAAGGTGATTGTGAAACTGCAGTTGGGGCTCACTCTATAATAGAAGGTAATAAAATTACCGTTGAAGCTGAATTATTTTCTTTAGATGGTTCAAAAAGATATTATGAAAAAAAAACTGGTAAAGTGGAAGACTTTAGTCAAATTGGTAAAGAAGTTGGTCAAACTTTAAAAACAAAATCTAATAATTCTTATAAAAGATAATATGCATATTTTATTAACAAGACCTTTAGAAGATTGCTCTGAAATGATTGTTAAATTTAAATCTTTAGGCCATCAAGTTTCTCATATTCCTTTATTAAATGTTGAGGAAGTAATTCATGATAAAACAAACTTTGCAGACTTTAACGGAGTTATTTTCACTAGTGCTAATGCTGTAAAATTTTTAAATCATGATGAAATTAATAAGACAATCAAATGTTTTTGTGTAGGAGAGGCAACTGAAAAAATAGCAAGAAGTTTTGGTTTTCAAAATACAATTGCAGCAGAAGGGAATGTTTCAAATTTAAAAGAATTAATTTTACAAAATCACAGTTCTTTGGATGGACATTTACTTTATGTGAGTGGAGAAACAATATCAGTCGATCTTGACCAGCAATTAACAAAAGAAGGTTACAGTATCAAGAGAATTGTAAATTATAGGGTCAACCATAATCAGAATTTTAATGAAGACTTCGTTAAAAAGTTAAAGAAAAATATGCCTGATATGGTCTATGTTTACTCTCAGAACACCGGATCAAGCTTTTTAAACTTTATCAAAATTTATCAATTAGAAAGTCTTTGGATGGATACAAATTTAATGTGTATTGGTGAAAAAACCTCATCAATATTGAATGAAATTAAGTGGAAAAAGATATTTCTTTTTAATCCTGGTGAAGAGGAGTTTTTGTTATATAAAATTTAGCAATGGATATAATTAATAATTTTTCTGATACATTTTTATCAGTTTGGAATAAGGGAATTCTAGGAGTTGATATTTTTCAAATTTTAATTGGAATTGGTATATTTTTAATTTTTCTGGTTTTTAGAGGTTTGATCAGTAAATTAGTTATTAGAAAATTAGAAATTATTTCTAAAAGAACTACAAATAAGTTGGATGATACCTTTGTCCGCTCTTTAGAAGGACCTGCAAGGTTTTTACCAATTGTTTTAGGTTTTTTTATAGCAAGTTATTATATGACTTTTTCTGCTGAAGGTAGAGACGTTGTAGATACTATTAACAGAACTTTAATAACAATTTTAATATTTTGGGTAATCCATCAAATAATTGAACCAGTATCTTATATATTAAGTGGACTAGATAAACTTTTAACAAGGGAGCTTATTGGATGGATAATAAAGTCATTAAAAGTATTAATTTTTATACTTGGTTTAGCTGCAGTCCTTGAGTTATGGGGAATTAAAATTGGCCCAATTATTGCAGGCCTTGGTTTATTTGGTGTTGCAGTGGCTTTAGGTGCACAAGATTTATTTAAAAATCTAATCTCAGGAATTTTAGTATTAGTTGAAAAAAGATTTAAAATTGGAGATTGGATTGCAGTTGAAGGAATTATAGAAGGGATAGTTGAAAAAATTGGTTTTAGATCAACAACGATTAGAAAGTTTGATAAGTCTCTAGCAATTATTCCAAACTTTCAGTTTGCAGAAAATGCAGTTATAAATGTTAGCGAAACTTCAAATTGGAGAGTGAGGTGGATTATAACACTTCAATATGATTCTACCATTGATCAATTAAAAAAAGTAAGAGACGAAATAGAAGAATATATTAATAAAAGTGAAGACTTTAACCAAGCAACGGGAGTCGCTGTTAGAATAGAAAAATTTTCAGATAGTTCTATTGATCTACTAGTGAGATGTTTTACAAACTCTAATAGTTGGAGTAATTCTTTAGAAGTTAAAGAGAGATTAGCAATAGAAATCAAACAGATAGTTGAGAAAAATGGAGCTTCTTTTGCTTTCCCAAGTCAGTCGATTTATGTTGAAAAAAAATGATAGCAATTTTTTATTTAGTTTTACAAATTTTAAAACTTTATTCGTATGTTGTAATTGCCAATGTAATTTTAAGTTGGTTAATTGCTTTTAATGTTTTAAATACTCAAAACAGATTTGTTTATTCTATTTTAGAGTTAAGCTATAGACTCACAGACCCAATTTTAAATAAAATCAGACGTTTTATACCTAATTTAGGATCTTTAGATATATCCCCTATAATTCTTCTACTATTGATTTGGTTTATTGAAATGTGTATGAAACTCTACATCGCGCCAATGATTTTTTAGAAAGATAAAATGATTTTAATTAACGGTAAGAAAGCTGCTGCAGAATTAAGACAAGAGCTTAAGCATGAAGTTACAAGTTTAAAAGCTAAATATAATAAAGTGCCAGGTTTAACAGTTATCCTGATAGGAGATTTAACTCCAAGCCAAATTTATGTACGTAATAAAGAAAAATCAGCTAATGAGGTTGGCCTAAAATCTGAAGTTATTAAATATCCAGATTCAGTTGAGGAAAAAACAGTATTAGAAAAAATTGAAGAATTAAATAAAGATGAAACAGTTTCTGGAATATTAGTTCAGCTACCGCTCCCAAAACATATTGATAAACAAAAAGTTATTGAAACTATTTTACCGTCAAAAGATGTAGATGGTTTTCATCCAATGAATGTAGGAAATCTTTCCTCTGGATATGAAAGTTCAGTGCCATGTACTCCTTTAGGTTGCTATTTATTAATCAAAAAAGTTGAACCTAATTTAAATGGAAAAAAAGCAGTAATAGTCGGAAGATCAAATTTAAATGGAAAGCCAATGACGCAACTTCTTTTAAAAGAAAATTGCACAGTGACAATAACTCATTCAAAAACTAAAGACCTGAAAGCAGAATGTTTAGAGGCAGATATAATAGTAGCTGCAGTTGGAATCCCAGAACTTGTCAAAGGTGACTGGGTTAAAAAAGATACGATAGTTATTGATGTAGGTATAAATAAAACTGATAAAGGTATTGTTGGAGATGTGGATTTTGATGAAGTTTCTAAAAATGCAAAAGCATTAACGCCGGTCCCAGGTGGTGTAGGCCCAATGACAATCGCTTGTTTATTGAAAAATACAATAGAGTGTTTCAAAAGATCGCAAATTTAGCGATTAAATCTCACAATTTATTCTGTTACTCTAAGATATGAAAAAACCAAAGTATCCCTATAGGATTGCAATAATTTTTCTTTTACTAACTTTTCCAACAATTGGAGCCACTCAACTTGGTTGGTACCTTTACGATCAGCAAACAGGGTTTGATTATGGAATGATAGTAGGTACTTTTTCAGTAATCTATGCAGCTTACTTATTGTATGAAAAAAAATGGAGAGAGGAAGATGAAGATTAATTTATGGAAAAAATAATTTTTTTTGGGTTAGTAATTCCCATCATGGCTTACGTTCTATATTTAGGTGGAATGGCAATTATGAATGGATTTAATGCTAAGGAAGCCAATAGAGCTGAAAAAGAAGAAGTTGAAGAAGAAACCAAGACAACCATATCAGCTGATAACGGTTCACTGAGTGATGAATTAGCAAAATTAAATAGTTTGCGAGAAAGTGGAGTGCTTACCCAAGAGGAGTTTGAGAAAGCAAAAAATAAATTATTAAATACCTAAGATGTTAAGAATTATTCCCAATAAAAATAATATTGGGGCTGAGATTGACACCGATCTTCAAAAACTTTCAAAAGAAAATTTCAAAATCATTATGAATGCTCTAAATAAATATGGGATGATCTTTTTTAGAAGACAAAATCTTTCTTCTAAACATTATGTTGAGTTTGCTAAAAATTTTGGAAAACTCGCAGATTATCCTAGATTAAAAGGATTAAACAAAAAATATCCTCAGATAACTGTTGTTCAAAGAAAAGAAAGTGATAAAGGACCAAGTTTTGGGGAGCAGTTTCATACAGACTCTATTTATACAAAAAAACCACCAAGATTTACAATGTTGTTATCAAAACTAGTTCCAAGAAAAGGAAAAGCAAATACCGAATTTTGTTCGCAGTACTATGCTTTTAAAGATTTAACAAAATCTATGAAAAGAAAGTTATCAAGCTTAAAGGGTGTCTATTCCTCGGAAGGACCAATTTCAATTACCACAAAAGAGAGAGTGAAAGAGAAAGGGAAGAAAATAAAAGAATTAAGATCTACCCATAAAATTATAAGAAAAATTAGTTCAAATTATGCAATTTACTCTAGCCCAGGTCATCTAGTTGGATTTCACCCAAAAATAAAAAATACAATTAATTTAAAAAAAAAATTATTCAAACACCAAATTAAAAAAAAATTTCAACACTCATTAGAATGGGAAAAAAATCAATTAGCTATTTGGGATAACAGATCCATGTTGCATCAAGCAACACCTTTTAAAGGTAATAGAATTATGCACAGAATAACAATTCTTTAATTTTTCTCCATTAACCATAAGTTATCACTTGCTAAAAAATAAATTTTACCATTTTTAGGATGTACTTGAATGTCTCTTAGTCTTCCAATCTTGTCTTTAAAAACTACATTCTCTTTAACATTAGATAGATCAGAAAAATCAATTGCTCTTAATGATTTATCTTTTAAAGAAGTTACTAAAGCGAGACCATTCCATTCTTTAAATTCGGAACCTTTATAAATTGTGATGGCGCTGGTTGCAATTGAAGGAACCCAATACTTAATAGCTTTTGTGAAGCCAGGTTTCCATTTTGGTCCAATTTTGCTTCCAGAATAATTTGTTCCACCCCAGCCTAAAATTTTCCATCCATAGTTTTCACCTTTTTTTGCCTGACCAAACCAGTCGCCTCCTTTAGCACCGTGATTACTCATATAAATTTTTCCATCATAAGGTGACAATGTTAACCCTTGAGGGTTTCTGATGCCTATTTGATAGATTTCTGGCAGCCAATCTGATTTTCCCTCAAACTTCGGATTATCTTTAGGTATACTTCCATCTAAGTGTATTCTTATAATACTACCCGGATGTTGAGTTGGATCTTGTGCAATCATACCTTGTCCTCTTTCACCAGCAGATGCAAATAAATAATTATCTTTAATAGCAAGTCTTGATCCAAAATGATAACCCGAGTCTATTGGTGGATTAGCTTGAAAGATATTTTTAAAATCTAATTCTTGTTTATTTAATTTCGCTTTTGCAATTGAAGTGCTAGTTTTCCAATTAATTCTATTTTCAGTATAAGAAATCCAAACAGTATTATTTTGATAAATAATATCTAGCAATCCTCCTTGACCATACTCTAAAAAATTCAAATTATGTTTTACTTCTAATATTTCTTTTGTAGCAATATTTATAATTTTTATTTTTCCACTTTTTTCAGTAACTATAATTTCATCTTCACTGATAAAAGATGAGCCCCATGGATCTTTAAGTTTAGCAATTTTTTCAAAGTTTAAATTTGCAGAAAAACCATTTGACCATAGAAAAGTAAAAAAAATTATAGATAAGAAAAATCTAATCACTTTATGACAGTTTAGATCTACCGCCATCAACAGCAATTATCTGACCTGTAACCCACGAACTATCTTCAGTAATTAAAAATTTAGCTAATGAAGCTGAGTCTTTGCCTTCACCCAACCTTTTTAAAGGATGAGCCTTTGCGATACCTTCTGCTATTGCTGAATTTTTTAACATTGGTTCTGCAATTTTGGATTTTGTTAGACTTGGAGCAACACAGTTTACTCTAATGTGTGGAGCAAATTCTGCAGCAAGAGAAACTGTTAAACCTTCAACGGCTGCTTTTGTAGATGCGATGATAGCATGGTTAGTAAAACCTCTTTGTGCAGCAACAGTTGAAAATAAAACAATTGAACCTTTATTTTTTTTTAAGCTTTCTTGATATCCTTTAATCACTTCAACTGCTGAATATAAATTTAACTTCATACATTTAGTGAAATCTTCTTCCTTTACCATTCGTAAAGGTTTTAAATCAATTGAACCAACACAGTAAGCAATCCCTTTTATTTCTGGTACATCAGCTTTGACTTTATCTATAAAGCCTTCTTCTAAAACATCAGCAACAGAAAATGAGCATCCCAACTTACCTGCAATAGCGCTTACTTCACTTTCGTTCCTTGCGACTAAATGAATGTCATTACCAGAATTTTTTAATTGTTCTGAGAGGTTAGAACCAATAGATCCTGTCGCACCAAAAATGAGATATTTTTCTGACATAAAAATTTTTATTAGTTATATTTAATCATGAAGTTATTTTTTATACTTGGTAATCAGTTATTTCCAACAAAATACATCGACCGCTACAAAAAAGACCATACTTTCTTTATGGCAGAAGACAAAGGTTTATGCACTTATGAAAAACATCATAAACAAAAAATTCTATTGTTCCTATCCTCTATGCGGTCCTACGCAGACAGTCTTAAGAAAAATAAATTTAAATTAGAATATTCAAAAATTGAAGATAAAGAATTTAGTGAAGATTATTTAAAAAAATTAAAAAAAATTATTACCCAAAAAAAAATTAAAGAAGTTTCTAGCTTTGAGATAGAAGACAAACCCTTTGAACAAAAGATTTCCATGTTTTTTAAAAAGGAAAAGATTGATTGGAACATCATACAAACGCCAATGTTTTTAAATTCTCGTGAACAATTTAAAAAATATCTAGGAAACTCAAAAAAACCATTTATGGCAACCTTCTATAAAGAGGTAAGAAAAAAATCTGGAATATTAATGGGTTCTGATGGAAACCCTGTAGGTGGTAAGTGGAGTTTTGATGAAGACAATAGAAATAAATTACCCAAAGATATTTCAATACCTAAATTTCCTAAAATTAAAGAGACAAATCATACAAAAAAATTAAAACCTATTATTGAAAAGTTATTCAAAGACCATTCGGGTAATACAGATCATTTTTGGTTTGCAACAGAATATGATGATGTTGTCAAACTTTTGAATTTTTTTATAAAAGAGAAATCAAATTTATTTGGTGACTACGAAGATGCTGTAGATCAAAAAGATAATATTCTTTTTCATAGTGCTCTAAGTCCTTATATCAATCTTGGCTTAATAACGCCCGAATTTATAATTCAAAAAGTTTTGGAGTTTCATAAAAAAAATAAAATCAGAATGAATTCTCTTGAGGGCTATATACGTCAGGTAATTGGTTGGAGAGAATTCATGCGAGGAATTTACCAAGGTTATTCAAAAGAAATGGAAACTGGAAATTTCTTTAAACAAAATAGAAAAATGAAAAATTCTTGGTATGAAGGAAATACAGGTCTTCCCCCATTAGATTATGCAATTAAGAATGCTGTTAATCATGGTTGGTCACATCACATAGAAAGATTAATGATTTTATCCAACATTATGAACTTGTGCGAGATCAAACCTACAATTGTTTACAAGTGGTTTATGGAAATGTTTGTAGACTCATCTGATTGGGTAATGGTTCCAAATGTTTATGGGATGGGACTATTTAGTGATGGAGGAATTTTTGCAACCAAACCTTATATATGTGGATCTGCTTATTTTATGAAAATGATGGATTTTAAAAAAGGAGAGTGGTGCAACACGATGGACGGTCTTTATTGGAGATTTATAGATAGAAATCGAAAATTCTTTTTAAAAAATCCACGTTTATCTATGATGGTTAGGATATTTGATAAAATGAAAGTAGATAGAAAAAAATTAATTTTATCTGATGCTGAAAAATTTATAAAACAAAATACCGCGCAGTGAAAAAAGAAAATCTGCCGTCTAAAATTTGTTTAGTTTGTCAAAGACCATTTAAGTGGAGAAAAAAATGGAAGTTGAACTGGGAAAAAGTCAAATACTGTTCAAAAAGGTGTTCTAATAAAAAAATCTAAACATGAATTTGGAAAAATATAAGTGGAAAAGTAGAATTTTATTAGTAATTACGCCAAATTTTAAAGATCAATCATATCAAAAAGTAAAAAAAATATATCAAAGCAAGATTAAGGAATTCCACAAAAGATATGTAAAATTAATTTGCAAATCAAATAAAAACAAAACTTTTTCAATTAATCTTATTGGTTTTGATGGAAAATCAAAAAAAATAATGAATGATTTAAAGCCCAAACTAGTTTTCAAAATAATTGACAAGATGCCATTAGGTAAAAAAATTAGACCAATTAACCTATCTTTATATTCTGATTATAATCCTAAAACTACAACGCATGGATTGGGATTTAAAAATAAAGAAAAGGCTTTATTCACAATTAATACAATTAAAAATAGATCTATAAAGTATCAAGTAAATGTAGTTTCGACCATGCTGGGCAGAGCTAAAAATCATCCAAACAAAACTAAAGATATGGGTAGCGCTATAAAAGTATTTGACCATTGGTTGAAAAAATATAAGAGAAAAAAAAATGAAAAATAAGATGTCTAATTTTTTAAATAAAATAATAATTTTAACAATTTTAATAATACCCAACATTGTTAATGCTGATTTTTTTGAGGATATAACTGATAAAATTTTAGATAATCCAAAAAGACTTAGTTATGGCATTTCTGTTGCCGATATAAATCAAAATGGAAAATATGAATTTATAGTTACAGGATTTGGTTATCCTAATTTAGCTTTATCATATGACAATGGAAATTTAATTAATATTGCTAATCAAAATGTATTTTCTGATGAATCTAGAAAAACTATTGGTGTTGCAGCCTGTGATGTTGATAGAGATGGTTATGAAGAAATATATTTTCTTAACACGGATACATATAGTGGAACAAAAAAATATTCAGACAGACTTATAGATTTAGAAGAAAATAAATTTTTAGACATGTTCGAAATTGAAAAAAATAAAGAGGATCTAAATTTAACAGCAGGCAGATCTGTTGCTTGTGTGGATAGGAAAGGTAATGGCGAATATGGTCTCTATGTATCAAATTATGGTGGACCAACGAGGTTTTATGAGATTGAAGATAAAAAGATTAAGGATAAATCAGTTAGTTTAAATTTAGATAAGGTTACAGGTGGAAGGGCAGTTGTTTCAGGGCACATTTTAACAGATAGATCTGATATTTTTGCAGCAAATGAAAGAGGTGCAAATTTTCTTTTGAAAAATAATAATGGGGTTTTTGAAGATGTAGCTTTTGATTATCGAGTAGATGATGTGATCCAAAACGGAAGAGGAACTACACTATCAGACATACTTTATCGAGGAAGATTAGATATAATAAGTGGAAATTGGCAGGGTTATCACAGAGCTTACGCCTTAAAAGATAATCAATTTAAAGATATAGGTAATAGTAAATTTGATAAACCTTCAAGAATTCGAACCATTATATCTGCTGATTTTGATAACGACGGTTATGATGAAGTCTTCATGAACAACATAGCTGAGCCTAACAAGTTATTTAGGATAATAGAGAATGGAGCTTTTGAGGAAATAATTCTGGAAACAGGCCTTGAACCTGATGGGTTTGGCACAGGAGCTGCAGTTGCTGACATTGATGGTGATGGTATTTTAGAATTACTAGTTTCTCGTGGTGAAAGCAAAGAACAGGCATTAACTTTATATAAAGCAAAAGTTGATAAACAGAGCAAATATTTGAGAATTAAACCTCTTAATAAATTTGGAGCTCCAGCGAGGGGTGCAACAGTCACATTATTTACAAATCAAAGAAAACATTCAAAAACTATTGATGCTGGATCTGGTTATTTGTGTCAAATGGAGCCTGTGGCACATTATGGAATAAGAAAAAACGAAAAAAATTTTAAAGTAGAAGTTAAATGGACTGATGGTACTAAAAATTTAATCAAAATAACTTCGTTAAATCAAACAGTTACTGTAAAACAAAAATGAAAAAAATCTTATCTAAATTCATTTTAATTTTCTTTGTATTTTTTCAATTTGAATCATTTGCACAAGAAAAAAATTATCATAAAGAATTAATTACTGATTGGTCTAGAATATTTCCAGATCAAAATAGAAATGCGGCTGGACCAAAGTTTTTTAAGTATATTATAGATAAAGAAATTACATATAAAGATTTTACAGAATTTAATAAATTATATTGTGCAGTTTCTGGATCATTAATTGACCCAAATAGCGAACCAGATTTTCTATACGCTAAAGAGAGCAAAACTGGCGAAAAAATTTGTGGTGACTACTATAAGTGCTGCATTCCTTGCTCGTGCGATATAATGAAATATTCTGAAGTTGAAAAGATGACTCATAAGTTTTTGGATGGTTTAAAAGATTTTTATGTATTCACTATCAAAAATCCTTGCAAGAAGAAAGATTTTCCTGACAGGGTAAATAAAGATTACTTTTGTGATGGAGAAAAAATCAATAATAATCAAGTTTATAATCTTAATGATCGAGTAGTAATAGGTTTATTTCATGAGGGAAGAAGCTGTAAAAAAGAGGAGATAGATTTTGTAAAAAGTCATCAAGTAACAGGAAGGTTTTGTGAATTAAGAAATAATACTCCTTTAGAAAATTTAAAAACTGGAATGGGTGATATATTTATAAAGCTTGCCAGATAATATTTTTTAATTTGTTCAGAGATCTTTTCTGAGCTAAGCTAAATTTAGTGAATATTATCGTATTACAACACATTAAGATAGAAGACCCCGGATATATCAAAGATTTAATGTTAGCTGATGGATTTAATCTAACCACTATTGAGTTAGATGAAGGTGAAAAAATACCTGAAGATTTAAATAAATTTGATGGAATGTTTTGCATGGGAGGTCCAATGGATACTTTTATGGAAAAGCAATATCCATGGCTAGTTGAGGAAAAGAAAAAAATTAAAGAGTTTGTTGTAGATTTAAAAAAACCTTATTTAGGATTCTGTTTGGGCTGTCAGTTATTAGGAGAAGTAATAGGGGGGCAGGTAGTTAAATCAAATCCCGCTGAGATTGGCATGATGGATATCAACTTTACAAAAGAAAAGGAAGTTGACAATTTGTTTTCAAAATTTCCTAACCAAATAAAAAGTCTTCAATGGCATTCCTATGAGGTGCAAGGCATTCAAAATCATAAGGATGTGACTTTATTAGCTTCATCACCGGTTACAAAATTTCAAATTTTTAAATACCAAAACCACGCCTATGGAATTCAATTCCATATAGAAATAAAAAATACCACAGTCAATGAATGGGGATGTGTCCCAGAATATAAAAAAGCTTTAGAGGATCAGCTTGGTAATGGTGCGTTAGAAAAATTTGACCAATCTGCAAAGGATAATATGAAAGATATGAATAACTATTCTACAATCCTTTATAATAATTTTAAAAAACTTTTATGAATAATAAAATATTTGAATGGGCTGGAGTTATAACTGCAATATTATATTCTTTGTTTGTAGCTTTAAATATCGGAATTGAATTTTTTGGTTTTTGCTTATTACTTTTTTCGGCAGTTTTAATAGGAATATGGGCCTATAGAGGTGGTCATAAAGGAATTTTATTTCTACAATTTTTTTATGCAACAGCTGGTATTATCGGTATGGTACGTTGGTTTTAATTAAAGCTTGATATTATTTTTGGAATATAATTTTTAAAATTAAAAAAACCTTTGTTGCAATATTGCCAGGAAAATCGATCAAGTTCCCTGTATAAAAAGTCTAATTTAATATTATTTGAATTTAAATAATTTAAGTTTTCACCCACAGCTGGATATAGTCCGTAACAATTTTCAATATTTTTAATTTCATTAATATCAATAACCTCACATTCGATAGAATTATCTTTCAATCTTTGTTGTTGGTCATCAATTAAAAGAGACTTAAATTTCACTGACTTCTCACTGAGCTTGATAGATCTATTTTCATTTTTAACAGCAACTATATATATTTTTTTAAAATTATTTTCTTTGAAGTCAGTGATTTCAAATGAGAGATTATTCTCAAAAACTACAAGATTTTTTCCCTCAATATCCTGAGGATTGCTGAAATCTTGTCTAATTATAGAGTAAGTTTTTTCTGAAATTTTTGGAGGAGCATTCTCGTTTAATTTGATGTTTTGAAATCTGTTATTGGTAAATTTTTTTATATTCCATTCACTTGCCAGGTAATGCTTACCTTGTGTTTGAATTCCAGCTACCCATCTCCAACCAAGTGTGTTAGATGCAGCATCTCCATCATACAGATGTTGCATAAAAAACTCAGCACCAAGTTGCCATGGCAATTCTAAAGTGAAAATCCAAATACTCGCAAACCACATTCTACTATGGTTGTGAAGATAGTTATTTTCTTTGAGTTCATTTACCCAGTAATTAAAGCATTCAATATTTGTTTTCCCTTCGATTGCATTTAAATAATCTCTGTTATCTTTAAAATCTTCACTTATTTTTTTTAGCTCTATTAAATAATCATTCCATACATTTGGTCTTAGCTCGAGCCACCCTTTCCAATATGTACGCCAAAGAACTTCTTGAATAAACTTTTCATTTTTAGCGAAAGAAAATTTATCAAGAGATTTTTTTATTATTTCTTTTTCGTTTATTATCCCGTGTGTAATGTAAGGTGATAAGCACGAGACATTAGATCTATCCTCTGGACCAAAATCAAAATTTCTTAATTTAGAGTAATCTGTTAAATTATTTTCAATAAAATGATGTAGTTTTTCAATGGCTTTCGCCCTCGAAGCTTCAAATTTCATATTAAAACTACCTAGATTTTTTTTTCTTTAGACCTAGTTTGTCACTATGTCTTAATCTTAGAACAACTATTGCTCCAGCGATCAATAATATAGCAACTGCCTCATAAACAAGAGCTGTAGGATCCATTTCTTTTCCCTGAAGAATAATAAATCGAGCAAGAGCTGTGATTGCAATAAGAAGTGGTAAGGTTATGCTTATAGATTGTTGATTCCAAAAAACCCTTACCATCGCAAGAACTTCTAAATATAGAAACATTAAAAGCAAATCAGCTAGAGTAACTATTTGATTTGTAAACATATTTAATATTTCAATGCCAACAGCAATAACAGTGCTGATTAAAATAATACACATTAACCCCAATTGTAGGTTTTTTGCTATTTTATCCATTATTTATCTTTACTAAATGGTAGCCATTTTTCAAATACTGATTTTGAAGAACCATCATACGGAATTGAGTAAGAATATGGGTTTGGACTAGTTAGAACCTCTATTCCTTTTGAAAAGACAAATATAAAAACTATAACAAAAACAATCACCATAATCTTAAAGGGGTCAAAATTTTTTGTCTTAAAAACGCTAGCGGAACTTTCTTCGGCTCTGTGAAAATGTTTAAATGTCATATACACTGCAAAAATCAAACCAATATGAGCTATAAAAAGACCTGCCCAACCAAATGCAAAAGTTGTATACGAAAAAACATATAAACTAAAGACAGTGGTCCAAATAAAACTTAAAACTAAAAGAATTTGCAATCGCACTGTTTTAGGCAGAGCCCTCAAATCATTTTTACTATCATCAAATAAAATGTTTGCTGCCTCTATCATCCAATTTTTTAACGATTCCATAGTTCTAAGATATAGTTTTAAACAAATTTGACAAACAATAAATTGACCTAAGATTTATTAAGAACGTAGTTTTTTCTTATGAAAATTAATAAATCTTTCAACATTTGTTTTATTAAAGGTTTTATTTTCTTCAAAAGAAACTTTTCTCATAGAGTAGGCTGCACTCTTAGTTTGTCTAGAAATTATCGTAACATTCCCTTTGTAAAGTTTGAGTTTAACCGAACCATTAACTTTATTTTTATTTAAATCTACAATTTTTTGAAGTTTAAATCTTTCTTTTGAATACCAGTAGCCATTGTAAATAAGCTCTGCATATCTTGGCATAATTTGATCTTTTTTATGCATTGTATCTTTATCGAGAGTTACAGACTCGATTGCACGATGGGCATGCATTAATAAGGTACCCCCAGGTGTTTCGTATACACCTCTAGACTTTATTCCAATAAATCTATTCTCAACTAAATCAACTCTGCCAATTCCATTTTTACCTGCAAGTTGATTTAATTTTTCTAATAATTTTGCTGGGGTAATTCTTTTCCCATTGATACCAAATGGATCTCCGTTTTTAAAATTGACAGTAACAAAAGATGCTTTATTTGGTGCCTTTTCTGGCGAAACTGATCTTTGAAAAATAAATTCTGGTGCAAAATTTTTGGGATTTTCTAAAAGCTTACCTTCAGTAGAAGTGTGAAATAAATTATCGTCTACTGAAAAAGGAGATGCACCTTTTTTATCCTTTGGAATAGTTATGTGGTGTTTTTTTGCATAATTAATCAGATCAGTTCTTGATTTTAATTTCCAAATTCTCCAAGGAGCGATGATTTTTATTTTGGGGTCAAAGTAATGATAGCCTAATTCAAATCTTACTTGATCGTTTCCTTTACCTGTTGCACCATGGGATACAGCAAATGCCTTAAATTTTTTAGCAACTCTAATCTGATCTTTAGCTATGAGCGGTCTTGCTATGGATGTACCCAACAAGTAGACACCTTCATAAATAGCATGACCTCTGATCATTGGATAAACATAATCTTTTACAAAGATATCTTTTAAATCTTTAATAATTATTTTATTAACACCAAATTTTTTTGCATTAGAGATAATTTTTTTTCTATCAATCTCTTGCCCTACATCTGCGGTGTAACAAATTACTTCTGCGTCATAATTTTCTTGAAGCCATTTTAAAATTATAGAGGTATCAAGCCCTCCAGAGTATGCTAGAACAATTTTCTTTTTTGATTTCATTAAATTAACTGCAAGCTTTTCGAGATGCGTTATAAGCTTTAGTAAATCCTAGCAATGAATAGTGATCAATTGTCTGAGAACCCTTTTGATTGTATCCTGTAATCATTATTCGAGAACCTTTTCTCATTTGCTTAATCATTTTTAGTTCAATCTTATTATCAGCAATCCATGCAAAGCCTTGTTCTTTAATGTCAAATTTAAACTTATTTTTTCCTGAAGCTGCAGTAACAGAGTTGCTTCTGTTAAATTCATAGCCTGGGGTGACACTCACTTCATTGGTAATGTTTTCGTTTG
Organism: uncultured Pelagibacteraceae bacterium; assembly: GCA_902536575.1. Lineage (GTDB taxonomy): Bacteria > Pseudomonadota > Alphaproteobacteria > Pelagibacterales > Pelagibacteraceae > Pelagibacter. The sequence continues at coordinate 26,283 of CACAYA010000006.1, forward strand.
GTCTAAAGGCTACAAATAATTTTGCATCTCTCTTGTTTGTTTTTGGAGCTTGCAAGATAGGTGAGGATTGTGCGAAACAAACTTTTCCACTTGCTTCAGAAACTACCATAGCTTCCCAGTCCTTATATTTGCCAATTTTCTTTACTTCTTGAGCTTGAAGCTGGCTAAAGCTAGCTAAAAACAAAATACTACAAAACGTTATAATTCTTTTAATTAAGGACATGGATTAGGGTAAATTTTTTGAACATGGTTAATTTCTTTAATGACATCTTCTGATAGAATAACATTTACACTTTCTATATTTGTTTTCAACTGCTCCATTGTTGTTGCTCCAATAATCACACTAGTCATAAAGTCTTGTATTTCACAAAATTTGATAGACATTTGACTCATATCAAGATTATGTTTCTTGCTTATATTATAATAAAGCTCTACCGCATCCTCAGTATTTGGCTTTCTATATCGTGTCCAAAAATCAAAATCTCTTTCCATTCGTGATCCTTTTGGAAATTTTTTATTTCTATATTTTCCACTTAAATAACCACTTGCGAGGGGAGAATATGATAAGCATCCGATTTCCTCTCTTATTGACACTTCTGCTAATCCGACCTCGTAAGATCTATTCAATAAACTATATGGATTTTGGATTGACATCATTCGTGGTAAATTTTTGTCCTTTGAGAGTTTAAGAAAACTCATTGTTCCCCAAGGGGTTTCGTTTGATAAACCAATGTATCTAATTTTACCTTGATCTATGTATTTATTTAATTCTTCCAACACATCTTCAAATTGGCTCCAATTATTTTCTTGATGAACATAACCTAATCTTCCAAAGTTATTTACTTTTCTCTCTGGCCAATGAAGTTGATATAAATCAACATAGTCAGTTTTTAATCTTTTAAGACTATTATTTAAAGCACTCTCTAGATTAGGACCTACAAAACTATTTTCTCCATTTCTTAAATAATCCCGAGCAGGTCCGGCAACTTTAGTTGCAAGAATTACCTCATCTCTTTTTTTAGTTTTCTCAAACCATTTTCCAATTATTTCTTCTGTGTCCCCATATGTCTCTTTTCTAGGTGGAACAGCATATAATTCTGCAGTATCCCAAAAATTGACTCCCTGATCTAAAGCAAAGTCCATTTGCTCAAATGCTTCATTTTCGGTATTTTGTTCTCCCCAAGTCATAGTACCGAGACAAATTGTACTTACTTTTAAGTCCGTGTTTCCTAGATTTTTGTAATTCATTTGAAAATTATGTTAACGTTTTACTTTCCTTTTAAGGTATCTTGAATAATTAGTAAAAGGCTATTATATAACATCCATGGAATTTGATAAAAACGGAATACTAAACAGAGCTAAAGCAGCTCAACAATCAACTGTTGTAATGGATGAAGGCTTAAGAGCCTACATGCTAAAAGTTTACAACTACATGGCAACAGGAATTTTATTAACAGGAATAGTTGCACTGATAACGTTTAAAATGTCAGTTGTTACTAATGATGCTGGATCAATTATGGGTCTAACCCAAATAGGTAATGCGATTTATATGTCAGGTTTAAAATGGCTTGTAATGCTTGCGCCATTAGGGATAGTTTTTTATATGAGTTTTGGAATTAATAAAATGAGTGCATCAAAAGCACAAACAACTTTTTGGGTTTTTGCAGGTTTGATGGGCTTATCTTTATCTTCGATTTTACTAGTTTACACAGGCATGAGTGTAACAAGAGTTTTCTTTATTTGTTCAGCAACTTTTGGAGCAATGAGTATTTATGGATATACTACTAAAAGAGATCTAACTAAATTAGGTTCTTTTTTAATGATGGGCTTAATTGGAATAATTATAGCATCAATAGTTAATATATTTATGAAATCATCAATGATGTATTTTGTTATTTCAATATTAGGGGTATTAATTTTTGTTGGCCTTACAGCTTATGATACCCAAAAAATTAAAAATATGTACGCAGCTAGTGATACAGGTGAAATTATCGGCAAAAAAGCTGTTATGGGCGCTCTTACTCTTTATCTAGACTTTATAAATCTATTTATAATGTTGTTAAGACTTTTTGGCCAAAGACGTTAAATTAATTATAACTTTTTCCAATTAGTATCTTTTAATAATAATCTTAGTTCAAAAGAGTTTCTTAAAATTTCACCATTTGTATCTGTAATCAAATATTTAAGATTTTTATTTTTTGGCTTAAAATTTTTACAAATTTTATAAATAGCATTTTCAGCTGCATTTCTAAAAACACTAAAACTCACTTGTTTGCTAGAAATATTTAATCCATAGTCTTTCCAAGATCCTTCAGACACCATCTTTGCATATAGATCTAAAATTATTTTAAGTTCATCTTTTTCAAAGAATTGCTTTTGCTCTATTTTATTTTGAGGGTTATTGATTATTAATTTTAGATTACTGCGCATCAATTTTATGTTTATTAATTAGTGGTATTTGAAATGCTGTAAAAATTACTGTTATTGGCAACATTCCCCATACTTTAAAGTTAACCCAGAATTCCTCAGATTGTGTCCTCCAAACAAACTCATTAAGTACGGCTAGCCCAAGAAAAAAGAACATCCATCTTTTATTTAGTATCTCCCATCCAATATCAGATAACGGCATGGATTTACCCATAATTTTTTTTAAAATAGGTTCTTTTGTAAAATATTTTCCAAAAAATAAAGCTAAGGCAAATAAAATATTTATTATAGTTGGTTTTACATAAATAAATATTGGATCATTAAAATAAATAGTTAGTCCGCCAAAGAATGTGATTAATATTCCACTAACCAATGGCATTGGGGGTATTTTTTTTTCAAAGAACCATACAACCGCCAAAGCAATTAAAGTTGCAACTATAAGTGGAGGTATTGCAACTGATAAATTTTTATCATTATTATAATAAAAGAAAAAAAATATTGCTAATGGCCCGAAATCGGTAATAAATTTCAAAAAAGATTTATTCACTAAAGAGATATTAACATATTTGCCACATCACAAAACATTAATCTTTTTTGCATTGATTTTTATATTTAAATACCCATACTAAAGATAATGCCAGTCCAAAAAGCTAAATTTTCAATTGGGGACATTGTTAAACATAAACACTTTGAATTTAGGGGTGTGATTTATGATGTTGATTTTGAATTTAACAATTCAGAGGAATGGTATCAATCGATCCCAAAAAATGTAAGACCAAGAAAAGATCAGCCATTTTACCACTTACTTGCTGAAAATGATGAAATCACTTATGAAGCATATGTTTCAGAGCAAAACTTGCTTATGGACGACTCTGATGAGCCAATAAAACACCCTTTAATTGAAGAAATTTTTTCAGGAAAAAAGGGTTCAAGCTACTTTAAGCTTTCAAATTAAGCATATCAATATTCCAACACATTTAGCTCAAATCTAGGCCATAAATATTCATTATATCTAATTTAGATTCTGATCAAGGATGTAAAACGTTATATTTAGTCTTATTGTCTCCCCCTCGGCATCCTTGATCAGATAACTTTTTCATAATAGAAATTCCACAATTAATTATTAAATAATAGTTATGTTTAAGATCTTTGAACCAAATAAAATTTTTCAAATAACTTCTAAAGCTCCAAAGTATATTTTATTTTTATTTGTTATTGTTTTAACAGTTGGTTTGACAGAGGCATTAATTTTGTCTCCAGAGGATTATAAACAAAGCGACGCAGTAAGAATTATGTATGTTCATGTTCCATCAGCATGGATCTCACTTGGAATTTTTTCGTCGATTACTTTTTTATCGATAAGTGGTTTTATTTTTAAGAATAAAAATTTTTTCTTAATAGCAAAAAGTTTAGCACCATCTGGATTTGTTTTTAATATTATTGCTTTAGTTACAGGTGCGATTTGGGGCAAACCTACATGGGGAACTTGGTGGGCATGGGACGCTCGGATTACATCAATGTTAATTTTAGCATTATTTTTTGCTATGTATTTAATAGCTTGGAGAATTTATGAGAAAGAAGAAAAAGTTTTTAAGATTACTACCTTTATAACTATTGTCGGTATTATAAATGTTCCAATTACTAAATACTCTGTTGATTGGTGGAATACACTTCACCAGCCAGCATCAATTAATATTTTAACAAAAAGCTCAATACATTCTTCAATGCTTTTCCCGTTATTATTAATGACTGCGGCATTTGCTCTATTTTCGTTGTTAATTTTCTTAATGAAATATAATACAGAACTGATAAAAATTAAAAATAAAGGTTTAGATAGATTATGATTAATGAATTACTTTTTATGAATGGATATGCAGTGTACGTAATGTCTGCTTTTGGCTTTACTCTTTTGAGTTTTTTAGGTTTGTATATGATTACGAAGCTACAATTTGTTAAAGAGCAAAGTAAATTTGTTGCTAAATTTGGGTCTTTAAATCCTAAGAAAGCTAATTCTGCAAAATCACAAAGAATCAATAAAGAAATTTTAGCTAACGCCACAAATAACTAACTTTTGAACCATGTATGGTCGCAAAGTTAAATTAAGATTTTTGTTTGTAACATTAATTTTAGTTACATTAATTTTAACAGTTTTTTTAATTTTAAAATCTTTAGAGGAAAATGTAGTTTTCTTTCAATCACCAACTGAAATTAAAACATTATCAGAATTAGATACAAATAAAATTAGAGTTGGTGGAATGGTTAAAAAAAATTCAATTAATGTAAATTCTGATGAAGTTAACTTCATTATTACAGATTTTAAAAATGAAATAAATGTAAGTTATTCTGGTGCTGTCCCTAATCTCTTTGCTGAGGAAAAAGGGGTAGTTGCAGAAGGATTTTTAAAAGATAGAAATTTTTTTTCTGCCACTAAAATTTTAGCTAAGCATGATGAAAATTACATGCCACCAGAAGTAAAAGAAGCTTTGGAGGAGAAATAAATTGATTTACAGTGTTGTTGGTCATTACTCACTTATCCTAGGTTTATGTGCCGGCTTAATTTTAATTTTTTTTTCAATTCAAAATTTTAAAAACTCAAATCAATTAGACACTAAAATTTTATCGTTTTCGTTTTTACAATTTTTTTTTGTTTTAATTAGTTTTTTAGCTTTAATTATCTCTTTCGTTATTTCAGATTTTAGTAACGAAACTGTATTTAACAATTCACATACGACTAAACCGCTTTTTTATAAAATTAGTGGAACTTGGGGAAACCATGAGGGAAGCTTATTGCTATGGTTATTAGTTTTAACATTATTTATATTTATTTTTTTATTAAGAACTAAAAATCAACCTATTAGGTATAAAATTTTAACACTAGGTTTTCAGCAATTAATCATTATTGGTTTTTTCTTATTTCTCATTCAAACTTCAAACCCTTTTAATTATTTATTTCCAGCTCCAGATGAAGGCTTAGGATTAAATCCAATATTGCAGGATCCTGCATTAGCAATTCATCCACCAATTTTATATTTGGGGTATGTTGGCTCCTCTATAATTTTTTCATCTGCTTTAGCTGCAACGACTTTAAAAATGGTTTCCTCAAGCTGGGCTATTCATATTAAAAAATGGGTTTTAATCTCCTGGATTTTTTTAACATTAGGTATTTTGCTTGGATCAATTTGGGCTTACTATGAATTAGGTTGGGGAGGATTTTGGTTTTGGGATCCGGTAGAAAATGTATCCTTAATGCCTTGGCTAGCTTTGACAACTCTTTTACACTGTATTTTAGTACTTGAGCGAAAAGAAATCTTAACCTCATGGGTGATTATATTATCTATTGCTACTTTCACTTTAAGTATGTGTGGAACTTTTTTAGTAAGATCTGGGATTCTAAATTCAGTTCACACATTTGCCAATGATCCAGAGAGGGGTTTATTTATTCTAATATTCTTATTTGCTTTAATCTTTTTGTCTTTATTTATTTTTTTCTTTTTTCATCAAACTAGCAAGAATAATTCGTCTAATTTTTTTTGGTTAAGTAAAGAAACTTCAATTTTAGTAAATAACTGGTTTATGATGTACTTTCTGTCAGTTGTATTAATTGGTACAGTTTATCCTATTTTTTTAGACGTAATATCCTCTCAGAAAATATCTGTGGGGCCGCCATTTTATCACAAATTGATTGCTCCATTTTTAATTCCTTTTTTATTTGCGATGGCAATTGGGCCAAGATTAAAATGGATAAGATCTGATTTAAAAGATAAATTCTATCTAATTTCTTTATTAATTATCTCTATTTTAATGTCTTTTTTTATCATCAAAAATTTTAATATAAATATTCTTATTAATTCCATCCTAATCTTCAGTGCTCTTTATTTATTTTTTATTACATTGAGAGATTTTTTTATTAAGAAATACAAAAATTTTGCTCAAAACACTGCTCATTTTGGATTTAGTTTATTGATTTTAAGTATTCTATTTAACAATTTATTTTCAAGTGAAATAATAACTAATTTAAAAGTAGGTGAAACCTATGATAATTCAAAAACAAAAATAGTTTTTGAAAGTATCAATCAAAAAAAAGAGAAAAATTATAAATCTATAATTGCTAATTTTAATATTACTAATTCCGAAGGTATAAACAATAAATTATCACCAGAATTAAGAATATATAATCAGCCCAATATCACAACTAGTGAGGCAGATATTAAAACTACATTAATGAAGGATAAATTTATTGTAATTAATCTTGTTCAAAACCAAGATTATTTCAACGTAAGATATCAAGTTAAACCTTTTATGTTGTGGATATGGCTATCAGTTGTCGTGATAAGCCTGGGTGGTTTAGTTAGTTTTTTACAAAAAAGAATATGAAAAAAAAATTAATTCCGTATTCAATAATATTTATATTTTTAATTATTTTTGTAGTTTTTTATAAAAGTTTAAAAGATACAAATATTTATACACCAGAGACGAAGATCAATAATGATATCCCAATTTTCTCAGCTGATCTTCTGCTTTTAAACGAAAATTTAACTTCAAATAAAATTTTTGAATTAGATAAGTTTTATTTATTAAACTTTTGGGCTTCTTGGTGCGTTCCATGTAGAGATGAACACTCAATATTAATGAAATTAAGTAAAAATAATAAATTAACTATTATTGGCATGAATTATAAAGATAATAAAAAAAATGCTAAAAACTTTTTGTACGAATTAGGAAATCCTTATGAAAAAATTATTGTAGATAAAAATGGGACAAATTCAATCGAATGGGGAGCTTTTGGCGTACCTGAAACTTTTATAATTTATAATAACAAAATAATTAAAAAATATATTGGACCTCTTAATCAGGAGTTAATGATAGAAATAAAAAAAATAATAAAATGAAAATATTTAAAAATTTCATAATTATTCTTATCTTACTGACTTTTAATAATCTTCATGCTAATGAAAATAACGAAAGAAATGAAATAACTAAAAATCTTAGATGCTTGATTTGTCAAGGACAATCAGTTTATGACTCAGACTCTGATTTTGCTAATAGTATGAAAATTTTAGTAGATAAAAAATTAGACGAAGGCTTAACAAAGAAAGAAATATATATTTATTTTAAAGAAAAATATGGTGATTGGATTTTGTATGATCCTGGACTCAATAAAAATACCTATTTACTATGGTTATTGCCAATATTTATATTTCTATTTGGAGGTGCAATAATTATTAAAAGTTTTATACTTAAGAAATAATTATTTATCAGCTATGAATTTTAAAAATTTTTTAACAACATTATTTTTGGTTCTTTTCGCTTTTTCAATAACAGCTGAAGAATTAGAAAGAAAAAGTCAAAATACTGAGTTTAGTGTATATACAGGTATGTTTGATTTTAGTGACGATGGAAAAAAATCAACTTTGTTAGGGTTTCAGCATCAAAATGAGGATTTAAACAGGAATACATTTTTAGGAAATCTTTCACCCATAACTGGAGCTTTAATTACAGCAGATGCTGCAAGTTATCTGTATACTGGTGTTCAAGCCCAATATAAGTTAGGAGCGCTAAATATTACTCCAAGTTTTACCCCAGGTCTGTACTTTGAGGGTGATGGTAAAGATCTAGGACACTTGATTGAATTTAAAAGTGAATTACAATTTTCACTAGATTTATCAAATACAAGTGAATTAGGTTTGTCCTATAATCATATATCTAATGCTAGTTTAGGAGACAAAAATCCTGGGGCAAATAGTTATATGTTTAATTTCTTCAAAAACTTCTAATAGATCGTATGAATTTAAAAGATTGTCATAATTTTGCAGATTTCAGGAAACTCGCACAAAAGAAACTACCGTCTCCGATCTTTCATTATATAGATGGTGCAGCGGATGACGAAATTACCTATGCAAGGAATACAAGTGCGTTTGATGATGTTGATTTAGTTCCTAATGTTTTAAGAGGTGTTGAAAACGTTGATTTATCTACCACAATATTTGGAAAAAAATTAGATCTACCTTTTTATTTATCGCCCACTGCTTTACAAAGATTATTTCACTATGATGGTGAAAGAGCCGTAGGTAAGGCTGCTAAAAAATACAACACAATGTTTGGAGTATCAGCTTTAGCTACAGTAAGTGTGGAGGAAATTTCCTCATTGGTTGATACACCAAAAATGTTTCAGTTTTATTTTCATAAAGACAGAGGACTGAATGATTCATGTTTAGAGCGAGCAAAAGCAGCTAAATTTGATGTTATGGCTTTAACAGTTGATACAATAACTGGAGGAAATAGAGAAAGAGATTTGAGAACTGGGTTTACGTCACCGCCTAAATTAACATTATCGAGTTTATTTAGTTTTGCTACAAAGCCAATGTGGGGAATAAATTATTTAACTAAAGGTAAGTTTGAATTACCTCATCTTCAAGATTTTGTAAAAGAGGGAACCAGTACCAACTCATCAATTGGAAACTATTTTTCTACAATGCTAGATCAATCTATGAATTGGAAAGATGCTGAAGAACTTTGTTCTAAATGGGGCGGTCATTTTGCATTAAAAGGTGTAATGAGTGTTGAAGATGCCAAGAGAGCTGTAGATATTGGATGTACAGGAATAATGGTTTCAAATCACGGTGGAAGACAACTAGATGGATCAAGATCCCCTTTTGATCAGCTTGCTGAAATTGTTGATGCTGTCGGTGATAAGCTCGATGTAATCTGTGAAGGTGGAATTCATAGAGGAACGCATATGCTTAAAGCATTATCTTTAGGTGCAAAAGCATGTTCTGGTGGAAGACTATATTTATATGCCTTAGCAGCAGCTGGACAAGCAGGTGTTGAAAGAGCTTTAGAGAAGTATAAATCTGAATTAGTAAGAGATATGAAGTTAATGGGTTGTACTAAAATAAGTGATTTAAATAGAAGTAATTTACGATTTAGAACATAGTAATCATGAACATAAGTGATTGTTATAACTTTGAAGATTTTAGAAAATTAGCAAAAAAAAAATTACCAGCTCCTATTTTTCACTACATTGATGGCGGATCAGACGATGAGGTAACTCTAAACAGAAACACAAACGCTTTCAATGATTGTGATCTTGTTCCAAGCATATTAGCAAGTGTTGGAGAGCCTGATTTATCGACAACTGTATTTGGTAGAAAAATTGATATGCCTCTTTTTCTGTCACCGACAGCGATGCAAAGTTTGTACACACCTGAAGGAGATAAAGCTTCAGCAAGAGCTGCCGAGAAATTTGGAACAATGTATAGCATGTCTACTATGGCATCGTTTTCAATTGAAGAGATAGCTAATATTTCAAGTGGTCCAAAACTTTTTCAATTATATGTTCATAAAGATCAATCTATAACTGATGATTTAATTGATAGATGTAGAAGAGCAAATTTTGACGGACTTTGTCTGACGGTGGACACTCTTGTTGCAGGAAACAGAGAAAGAGATCATAGAACTGGGTTTACCACACCCCCTAAATTTACGCTGGAAAGCTTATTAAGTTTTGCAATGCGTCCTGAATGGGTTTTTAAATATTTAACAAATAAAAAATTTGAGTTAGCTAATATCAAACACAAAACAGACAAGGGTACAAACATCGCGAAGTCTGTAATAGATTATATCAATGAACAATATGATCCTAAAATGAATTGGAAAGATGCAGAATATTGTATCAAAAGATGGAACGGACCTTTTGCCCTGAAAGGAGTGATGTCGGTTGAAGACGCGAAAAAAGCAATTGATATAGGTTGCACAGCGATAATGATTTCTAATCATGGAGGAAGACAATTAGATGGTTCAAGATCTCCTTTTGATCAAGTGAAAGCAATTTCAGATGCAGTTGGTGATAAATTAGAAATAATACTTGATGGCGGTATTAGAAGAGGAACGCATGTTCTCAAAGCCCTAGCTGCAGGGGCAACAGCATGTAGTTTTGGTAAAGCATTTCTTTTTAGTCTAGGAGCTGGAGGTCAAAAAGGAGTTGAAAGATTGTTGGATAATATGCAAAAAGAAATTAGAAGAAATATGATTTTAATGGGATGCAAAAAAATTGAAGACCTAGATGCGTCAAAAATAATTTACCGCAACTAATCAATAAGTAATTATTAAGATTATCGCAAATACTTAAAACAAATTATTTAAAATTCATGAATAGACATTGGACTACTTTTCGTCTAGGTTTTCACTTTTAAAATTATGAAACTTGCAAAAAACTTAGAAAATTTAGGAACCGAATCTGCTTTTAGTGTCTTAGCAGAAGCCAAAGCTTTAGAGGCGAAAGGTAATTCAATGATTCATTTAGGTTTAGGTCAGCCAGACTTTAAAACGCCGAAGCACGTTGTTGAGGCTGCAAAAAAAGCATTAGATGATGGACATCACGGATATGTAATGTCTAACGGAATTCCAGAATGTAGAGAAGCTGTAACAAGATGGATTAAAAAACAATATGACGCTAACATTGATCCTGAAAGAATTTTAATTATGCCTGGTGGAAAGCCTACGATGAGCTATGCCATTCAATGTTTTGGAGAACCAGGAGCAGAAATAATTCATCCTACACCTGCGTTTCCGATTTATGAATCAATGATAAATTATACAGGTTCTACACCTGTTCCATACGATCTTACTGAAGATAAAGATCTTAAATTTGATCCAGATAAAATATTATCTTTAATCACTGATAAAACTAGATTGTTAATTTTAATTAACCCAAATAATCCAACAGGCAGTTTTGTTGAGAAACCAGTAGTAGATTATTTTGCAAAAGAATTAGAAAAACACCCACACGTTACTATTTTAAGTGATGAAATTTATAGTAGACAAATTTTTGATTACAAAGAAATGCCATCTTTTTTTCATTATGAAGCATTAAAGGATAGGTTAATAGTTTTAGAAGGATGGAGCAAAGCTTACTCAATGACTGGTTGGAGACTAGGATGGAGTTATTGGCCTAAAGAAATGATACCACATGTAAATAAATTATTAATAAATAGTGTGTCTTGTGTAAATGCAGCTGCACAATATGCGGGTATTGCTGCATTAGATGGTCCAGATGACTCAATCAAAGACATGCTTGATAAATTTACATTAAGAAGAAATCTAATCCATAAAGGGTTAAATGATTTGCCTGGAATTGAATGTAGTTTACCTGGTGGTGCTTTTTATGCTTTCCCAAAAGTAATAGGTACAGGTATGAATGGTTCTGAATTTTGTAAAAAAGCTATGCACGAAGCAGGAGTTGCAATTGTTCCAGGAACAGCTTTTGGCAAAACTTGCCAAGATTATGTAAGATTTAGCTTTGCCGCATCTAGAGACAATATACAGCAAGCGTTAGAAAATATAGGTAAGATGCTTTCTAAATAAGCTGTATTTTTTTATTTTTTTTAATATTATTAATACTTAGAATTATGAACCAACAAGTTGAAACAGAATTAAAAAGTCTATTAAACAGTAGATATTCAACGTCAGAGTCTGCTCGTGGGAATTATGCGAGAGGAGAAGATACTTACGATCCAATTTTATCAAAAGCTGTAGTTTTTCCAGAAACTAATGAAGAGGTATCAAAAATACTAAAACTTTGTAATGAACATAAAGTTCCGGTAGTTCCATATGGAACAGGTACATCTTTAGAGGGCAATGTTGTAGGAAATGAAAATGGTATAACTATCTGCTTAGAGAAAATGAATAAAATTTTAAGTGTAAATACTGAAGATTTTGATTGCAGGGTTCAGGCATGCGTAACAAGAGAACAGTTAAATGAACATTTAAGAGAAGACGGCGTTTTTTTTCCTATAGATCCAGGAGCAAACGCTGCTTTAGGTGGTATGGCTTCAACTTCTGCTTCGGGAACAATGGCAGTAAAATATGGGACCATGAAAACAGTTATTTCTGGTCTAACCGTAGTATTGCCAAATGGAGACATTATAAACACAGGCGGTAGAACTAAAAAAACTTCAGCAGGGTATAATTTAACAAATTTATTTATTGGATCGGAAGGAACTCTTGGTATTATTACTGAAGTTCACTTAAGACTATCTCCAATACCAGAAAGTATTATGAGTGCGGTGTGTCATTTCCCTTCATTAGAGGACGCAGTAATGACTGCACAACAGGTTATTCAGTATGGTGTTCCAATTGCAAGAATTGAAATGCTTAATGCAGATCAGATGGGAATTTCTATAAATTATTCTAAATTAAAAGACATTGAGGCAGTACCAACTTTATTTTTTGAATTTCATGGATCTGAGTCGTCGAATAAAGAGAATATCAACATAGTAGAAGAATTATCAAAAGAAAATAACGGAAGCTCATTTAAATGGGCAAAAGACTTAGAGGATAGAAACAAACTTTGGCAAGCAAGATGGGATGTATATTATTCTGTTAAAGCTTTGAACGATAATGGAAGAGTTTATTCAACTGACGTTTGTGTTCCAATTTCAAAAATAACTGAATGTGTAAAATTTGCAGAGGAAAAAGCAAAAGAATTCGGAGTTAGAGCACCAATGGTAGGACATATGGGGGATGGCAATTTCCATGTTGTATTACCTTACGATCCTACAAAAAAAGAAATGTACAACCAGCTTAGAGCATTTAATGGTACTTTAATTAGAAAAGCTTTAGAGCTTGAAGGAACAATTACAGGTGAACATGGAGTGGGACTTCACAAAAAAGAATATTTACTTGAACAGCACCCTGACAGCATCCCAGTTATGAAATCAATTAAAAAAACATTAGATCCGAATAATATAATGAATCCTGGAAAAATTTTTGATTTAAACTAATCTTCAACATGAAAAAAATCCTGATTACTAGAAGATTATTAAGATCTTGTGAGGATAAAGCAAAAGAAACATTTGAAGCAAATTTTAATCTAAACGACGAATTATATTCTCAAAAAAAATTAATTGAGTTAAGCAAAGATCAAGATGGAATACTATCATCTTTGACTGATAAATTAGACGCCGAAACAGTAAATCAACTTCCAGACTCTATAAAAATTATTTCTAATTTTGCAGTTGGATTTGGAAACATAGACCTAGAAGCAGCAAAGAAGAGAGGTATTGCAGTTACGAATACTCCAGATGTTCTAACAGATGCAACTGCTGAAATAGGAATGCTACTAATATTAGGTGCTTGTAGAAGAGCTGCCGAGGGTGTTGAAAGTGCTAAAGAAGGTGGCTGGAAGTGGTCTGCAGATTATTTAATCGGTAAGCAATTAACAGGTGCCAGACTTGGAATACTTGGGATGGGGAGAATTGGTCAAAAAATTGCAAAAGTTGCTAAATCTTTAGGAATGATAATTCATTATCACAACAGATCAAAGTTAAGTGAAGAAAAAGAAAACGGAGCAATTTACCACGACAATTTGAAAGACTTACTGTCAGTATCTGATGTATTGTCTGTTTGTTGTCCAGCTTCAAAAGAAACAGTCGATATGATCAACAAAGATACAATTGAATATTTACCCAAAGGGGCAATTGTAACAAACGTAGCTAGAGGAGATATAATAGACGACGAAGCTTTGATAGATGCTCTTGACCGTAGAAAAGTTTATGCGGTTGGATTAGACGTTTATAAAAATGAACCAAATTTAAATCCTGGATATCTAAAACATAAAAGCGCATTTATACTTCCACATTTAGGTAGTGCGACGAAAGAAACTCGCACAGCAATGGCTAATTTAGCAATAGATAATATTGATGAATTTTTTAAAACAGGTAACTGTAAAAATAAAGTTAATTAACAATCTGCAGTTGTATTGATTAAATATATTATTAATTAAAATTATTCTAAGCTGCTAGACTTATTTTTTAATTCAATCTACAATTTAAAAAAAAAAATTAAAGAGGGATATAATGAAAGCACAGGTGTTACACAAGTATGACCCGGAGATGAAAGAAAAGGTTTGGGTCACAGGTGAAGAGTTACCAAATCCTAAAATAGAGAAAGCCAGCGATGTAATTGTTAAAATTGGAGCTGCAGGTGTTTGTAGAACTGATTTACATATCATTGAGGGTGTTTGGAAACACATTACAGACCAAAATAATGATCTATTACCAATGGTTATGGGACATGAAAATGCTGGTTGGATAGAAGAAGTCGGTAAAGATGTTACAGGATTTAAAAAAGGGGATGCAGTTATATTACACCCTAAAGTTTCTGGCACAGGAGGAACATGTTTAGACTGCAGAAGAGGAAATGATATGCATGCGGAAGATCCTATTTTTGCAGGTTTGAATGTTAAACATGGAGGATATTCAGAATTACTTCAAACAAGTGTTAGAAATTTAATAAAAATTCCTAAAGTTCTTGGTCCAATAGATGTAGCTCCTTTTTCTGACGCTGGTTTGACGGCGTACAGAGTAGTGAAAAAAGCTACAAGACATCTTCTGCCTGGAGAAACTTGTGTAATTATAGGCGCTGGTGGATTAGGGCATATAGCAATTCAATGTATGAAAGCGATGTGTGCTGCAAATATTATTGTAGTTGAAAAAGCTAAAGCACCTCTAGATCATGCAATGGAGCTTGGAGCAGACCATGGAGTTTTAATAGATGGTAATGAAATAGAGAAGGTAAAAGAGCTTACTAAAGGTAAAGGAGCAGAGGCTGTCATAGATTTTGTCGGTGAAAAAGGTTCAACACCAATGGGAATTAAAATGACCAAAGCAACTGGAACTTTTTATATTGTAGGCTACGGTGAAGAAATAAGAGTTTTGGCGATTGATATGATCGATCAAGAGAAGAGTATAGTTGGAAGTCTTGTTGGTACATGGGCTGAATTATACGAATTAATGGAACTAGCTGATAAAGGTTTGGTTAAACTTTCTATGAAGGAATATAAACTTGAAGATGCTAACAAAGCTTTACATGACCTTAATGATGGAAAGATTAAAGGTCGTGCTGTTTTGGTTCCATAATTAACAACAAAAAGAGGGGAAAAACATGAAGACAATAAAAACCTACGTAGTAGCACTTATCTCTGCTTTGTTAGTATTAAGTCCTGTTGCGTATGCTGATAAGTGGAGCGATCAGTTTCCACATATCAAAGCTACTGGAGATATTCCAGGTGAGTGTTCTTATGATGCTATGTCTAAGAAAAATTACAAAGGTAAGACACTTAAAATAAATACACATGCTGTTCCAGTTATGGGAGAGCCAACAGCTTTACATGCTGAGCAATTTGCTAAACTTACAGGAGCAAAAGTTGATGTAACACATACACCAGCTGGTGATTTGTATGCAAAAGCGATGGTTCCATTTCAAGCGGGTCAAGCTCCGTATGATATAGTTTTTGGATTTTCAAATTTTATTAATGATTGGAAAAGGTACTTAGAGCCAGTTCCAAAAAAATATGTTGAGATGAAACAAATGCAAGACGTTACTCCATCTCACATTGGTATAGCATCTTGGGATGGTGTTATGTATCAGTTTCCAGTTGATGGTGACAGACATTATTTAAAATATAGAAAAGACGTGATTGACAATCCTGAGTATCAAAAAAAATATAAAGCTGATACTGGTAAAGAGTTAAGAGTTCCACAAACATGGAAAGAGTACGGAGAAATGGCTGCGTACTTTAATGGTTGGGACTGGGATGGAGATGGCGAGAAAGAATATGGATCTGCAGAAGTAATGAAAAAAGATGACTTGATGTATGCAGCTTTTTATTCAAGATCTGCCGCTTACTCAAAAAATCCTAAAACTCCAGGTGGCTTTTTCTTTGATTTAAAAACTATGAAACCATTGATTAACAATCCAGGTTTTGTGGAAGCTTTAACCGATTGGGTTGCAGCTACTAAATATGTTCCTCCAGGAGGAATTAACTTTGGTCTTGGTGATGAAATTGGATCATTTGGTGGAGGACAAACTTTGTTTAGTTTCTCATGGGATGATGCATTTGTCGCTGCTATGCAACCTGACAGCCCAATTAACAACAAGGTTGGTGCTGCTCAATTACCAGGCGCAATGAAAGTTTGGAATAGATCAACAAACTCTTGGGATGAAGGCTTTAACCAAGCACCTTTCTTCGTATGGGGATGGGCAGTTGGTGTTGCTAAGAAAAGCAAAGAAAAAGAAATGGCGTTTGATTACTTATGTTTCTTTGCAAACGAAGCAAATCACCAAGCTGACATAGGTATTGGTCGTTTCGGAGTTAACCCATTTAGAAATGATGACTTTAAAGCAGATGTTTGGACTCAAATTGGTTGGGATAAAGATATTGCCCAATCATATGTTGATACCCTAGCTCAAATGGAAGATAGTAAGAATAGAGTTTTCCCTTTGAGAGTTCCAGGTACATTTGAGTTTAACGCTGCATTAGCTACAGCTGCAGCAAAAGCTTTAGCTGGACAGTTATCACCACAAGCTGCCTTAGACGAAGCTGCTAAGCAGTGGGAAGATATACTTAATAGAGTAGGAAAAGACAATGTAAGAGCGGCTTACTCTGTTGGTGTAGCAATGGAAGATAACAAGCTTTAAAAAAACTTTGTGGCCGTCATAACGGCGGCCACAACAAACAAATTCCAAAAATTACAATTATGAATTTTAAGCACAAGTATGTTTTTTTATTTCCTGGTTTATTTGTGCTTATAGGAATACTTATTTTTCCTATAATTTTTACTATTAGATTAAGTTTATCAGGCTGGAATAGTTATACGCCTGAAATGAATTTTATAGGAATTACAAATTATATAAGACTTTTTACTGATGACCCAAGATTTTGGGAGTCTTTTTTTAGACTGAGTTTTTTATCAGTTACTACTGTTATTCTTCAATACATAATTGGTTTTGCATTAGCACTTATAGTTTGGAGAGAAATTAAATTTAAAAGATTCTTTAGAGTTATTTTTCTAATTCCTATGATGACTACCCCTGTCATTATGACTGTAATTTGGAGAACGTTTTTTCATGAGTCCCTAGGTCCTGTGAATGATCTTTTGGGAAACTTAGGGGTAGAGCCTATATTATGGCTCAGTGATCCAGTTATTGCTAAATTCACAGTAATTATTGTTGAAGTTTGGCAGTGGACCCCATTTATGTTTTTATTGCTACTTGCAGGTCTATTATCTTTGCCCAAAGAGCCTTTTTTAGCTGCAGCCATAGATGGCGCAAGTCCTTTTAGAAAGTTTGTGTATGTTACTTTTCCACTAATGGCTCCAATCTCAATTGGGGCAATTATTATTAGATTAATTGAGGCCTCAAAGATAATGGATACAGTTTTTGTATTGACCTCTGGAGGACCAGGTACTGCAACAGAGACTTCGAGTTTTTATATTTATATTAAAGGCTTAAGGGAGTTTCAAATGGGTTACGCTGCAACTCTTTCTTTTACGTATTTAGTTATAATGATCATAAGTTTGACGATCATAGCAAAAGTTTTAACAAAATTAATGATTAAAGAATAATGGAAAAACTCTATAAATTTTTAAAATATACTTTTATTATTTTCTGGACAGTTTTTATTGTTGCGCCTTTTCTGTGGGCTATTTCTACTTCTTTTAAAGATTTCCAGTCAGTAAATAGTAAGGTTACTTATATTCCTTGGTTAGATTTTGAACCAACACTTGAAGGATGGCGTGTATTAGTTAAGTCACCTGCAAGAGGTGGAGTGGATATTGTTGAACCTTACTTTAATAGTCTTTTTGTAACCTGCACTGCAAGTTTAATAAGTATAGTTTTAGGCACATTAGCAGCATATGCTCTTTCAAGATTTACTTTTAAAGCTGGTTTTGTAAGAAATAACGATATTACTTTCTTTTTTATATCGCAAAGAATAATGCCGCCTATTGTTTTATCGATACCCTTTTTTATATTTTTAAGTACGATAGGATTATTAGATAGTTTGATAGGACTTGTAGTAGTTTATATAGTTCTATTAATGCCTATAGCAGTTTGGATCATGGTAGATTTTTTTAACAGAGTTCCAAAAGAGTTAGATGAAACTGCATTGATAGACGGATGTAATCCTTACCAGGCATTCTATAAAGTTGTCCTGCCGAACTCTATACCAGGATTAATCGTTGCGGGTATGTTTTGTATTATATTTGGTTGGATAGATTTTTTCTTTGCATTTATTTTAACATTTACAGAAGTACAGTTATTACCTGTAAAGGTTGTAGCACTTAATTCTTCAATCACACCGTGGTGGAGCTTATCAGCGTCTGCCTTAATATCGGTTGCGCCTCTAATCATTGTTGCTTTTGTTGTCGAGAGATATTTATCTAAAGGAAATTTATCTGGAGCATTAAAATAATGAATTTAATCGGAGAAAATATAACTTACAAACCAGACGATCAGTTTCATTTAAACGATGTTTCATTTAATTTTAAAAAAGGAAATTTGTACACAATCTTAGGAAGAACTTTATCTGGAAAAACTACATTTTTAAAAACAATCGCTGGTCTGCTAAACCCTGATAGTGGAAATTTATCATTTGAAGATAATGATTTTATCAAAATACCTGTGTGGGAAAGAAATGTAGCAATGGTTTATCAACAATTTATTAATTATCCTCATCTAAATGTTTATGAGAATATAATTTTCCCGCTTAAACAAAGGAAAATAAGTGAAGATCAAATAAAGAAGGATGTAGAAGAAGCGCTTAAAACTGTAGGACTAGTCGGTTTCGAAAATAGGAAAATTCAAGAACTATCTGGAGGACAGCAACAAAGAGTTGCTTTAGCAAGATCTTTAGCAAAAAAAGCAAAAATATTATTACTGGATGAACCATTGGTTAATTTAGATTACAAATTAAGAGAACAATTAAGAGAAGAATTTAAAAGAATATTCACACAAGGTTTATCTGAAGATACTATTTTAATCTACTCTACTACTGACCCACAAGAAGTCATGGAATTAAATGGTGAGGTGATAGTGTTAGACGAGGGTAAAGTTTTACAAAAAGGAGCTGCAAAAGAAATTTTTGAAAATCCTAGAACTTTAAAGGTGGCTGAAATTTCAAATGATCCGCCAATGAATATTTTGAAGGGAACAAAAAATTCTGAAAAAATAAGTTTTGAAAATATTTTAATTAATTCTCCTTCCCATTTTAAAAATTTAAGTGATCAAGGTTATAATTTTGGGATTAGGGCCTCAGAAATAAAATTAGATGATCAAGGTGAAGAGTTTGAAATAGAACTTGCTGAAATTAGTGGCTCAGAAACTTTATTGCATTTAAAAAAGGGAGAGTCAAAAGTGATAGCTCTTATCGAAGAAGTTATGAATTTTAAAATTCACGAAAAAGTAAAAATTAAATTTAATGAAAATAAATTATATGCTTTTGATCAAAATGAAGAATTAGTTTCTTCACCTTATGGAGTATCTCATGGCTAAAATTGAGTTGTCAAATATTTCTCATACTTATAATCCAAACGACACTAATCCAACTTATGCACTTAATCCGTTTTCTATGACTTGGGAAAATGGAAAAAGATATGCAATTTTAGGGCCATCTGGTTGTGGAAAAACCACAATGCTAAATATCGTTTCAGGATTAGTTAAACCATCGAAAGGAAAAATTTTATTTGATGAAAATGATGTTACAGACCTTATAACGGAAGAGAGAAATATAGCTCAAGTCTTCCAATTTCCAGTCATTTATAACACCATGACAGTCTACGATAATTTAGCTTTTCCATTAAGATGTAGAAATTTTACAGATCAAAAAATTAAAGAAAGAGTCAAATCAGTTTCAGATACTCTTAGATTGTCATCTTTTCTAAATTCGCCAGCAAGAAAACTAACTGCTGACCAAAAGCAACTCATATCTCTTGGAAGAGGATTAGTAAGAGAGGATGTTGCAGGTGTTTTGATGGATGAACCATTAACCGTAATTGATCCAGATTTAAAATTTAGATTAAGAAGAAATTTAAAAGAAATAAATGAACAATACAAAACTACATTAGTTTATGTCACTCACGACCAAAATGAGGCGATGACATTTGCTGACAATATCATTGTTATGGATCAAGGTGAAATAGTTCAAGTAGGACTTCCAAAAGACTTATTTGAAAAACCAAGAACCACATTTGTTGGATATTTTATTGGTTCCCCAGCTATGAATTTGTTTAATTCTCAAATTCTATCGGATAATTCAATAAAGTTTAATAATGATACCATTAAAACAAAAACTGACTTGTCAAAAATTAAAGACAAGAATGTAAAGTTAGGAATACGATCAGAATTTATTAAAATTGCAACTGATCAAAAAGAAAATATTGTTAGTGTTAAAGTAACAAGAGTTGAGGATTTTGGAAATTTTAAACTCATAACTGGTAAAGTTGGCGATTTAGAGATTAAGTCTAAAGTTGAGAGAGAAATTTCAATATCAACCGAGGAACTAAAACTTCATTTACCTGCAGAAAAATGTTGTATTTACTCTAACGAAATGCTTGTTAATTAAAATTAATACCCAGATGCGTATCCATCTTTTCTAGGATCCGAACCTCCAATTAATTTACCTTTTTTTCTATCTATTTGGATTGCTTGACCTCCACCATGTGGATCATAAGTAAATTCTACTTTATGGCCAATAGTTTCAAGTTTACTTTTAATATCCTCGCTTATTTCTTTCTCGAGTTTGTAGATATTATTAAAATGAAATGCTCTAGGATATGAAATAGCTTCTTGAGGAGTCATATTAAAGTCAAAAATATTATTAAATACATGTACTTGTCCAACAGGTTGATATTGACCACCCATTACTCCAAATGAAAGTACGGTTTTATTATCATTGTTTAAAGTTAAACCTGGGATAATAGTGTGTAATGGTCTTTTGCCACCCTCAATACAGTTTGGATGATCTCTTTCTACTCTAAAATTAGTTCCTCTATTGTGAAATAAGATACCTGACTTATTAGATGTAATCCCACTTCCAAATGAGTAACAAATAGAATTTATAATGGAGACAGAATTTAAATCTTTGTCAACAACTGTTAAGTATACAGTTTCAGGATGATTTGGAATCTTTAGGTCATTGATTTTATAACACTTGTTTAAAGATATATTGTTAAATATTTCTTGAATACTTTGTTCACTTAAAATTTTTTCTAGATCAATATTTATAAAATTTGGGTCTGCTATATTCTCTTCTCTTATTTTATAACACAATTTTGTTACCTCAGCTTCAAGATGAAATCTTTCAACACTATCAGGATTAAATTTATTTATTTTTAATTTCTCTAACAACTTTAACATTAATAACACTGTTACACCTGGTCCGTTAGGTGGGCATTGGTGAACAGTCATATCTTTTAAATTTGAGGATATAGTTTTAGATTTTAAAGTTTTTTGAATTGAAAAATCTTCAATTGAATGTAGTCCTCCAATTTCATTTAAGCTCTTTACCATATCCTCAGCTATTGAACCTTGATAAAATTCTCTAATTCCATTTTTTTTAATTATTTTCAGAGTATTAGCTAAAGGAATATTTTTTCTAAGTTCATTATTTTTATAAACTTTTCCATTTTTTAAATATAAGTTTTTAGTAATTTTATGATTATTTAATTTTTTAAATGACTTTTCCCAAGCTTCAGAAACTTTTTTAGTTACTTTATAACCATCCTCAGCATAATTAATTGAATTTAAAAATAATTCTTCAAAGTCTAACTTGCCATGCTCGTCGTGAATAGTTTTCCAAGCATCAAGGGCCCCTGGAATAGTTATGGAATGAGGGGTTGTTAACTCTATTTTATCAATGTCTTTACTTTCAAAAAATTCAAAGTTAGCTTTTTTAGGAGCAATACCTGATCCATTGTAGGAAATTGGATCTTTATTTTCCATTTTAACTATTGCAAAACAATCACCCCCAATACCAGTTGAATTTGGTTCTACGACTGATAAGCAAATTGATGCTGCAATTGCAGCATCTACCGCATTTCCACCTTTTTTTAGAATATTAAGCGCTTCCTCCGTTGCGAGTGGGTGTGAAGTAGCGGCCATTGCATTTCCAGAAATAGAGTCTGAATTTTTGTTAGATTTCATTAATAAATTCTACAGAATTAATTTAATTTAATACAAACAATTAAAATACAATCTGGAATTGAATAAAACGTCATTAGGGGCAAAACGTCCGACTTTTTAGAAAGACTCTATTGTTAAACTATGTTTAACTTCGTGCAGTTAATTAACTAGAGGAGAGAACAAAATGATTAAAAATAAAAAATCATTAAAAGGTGCTAAAACACCTTCAAGACGAAAGTTCTTCAAAGCAGCAGCAGCAACTGGTGCAGCAGCAACAGCAGCTGTAGCAATGCCGAATCTTGCTTTGGGAGCTGGTCACATTACTCTAAAGATGCAAGCTGCTTGGCCTTCAGGCGCTAACATCTTTTTTGAAATGGCGTCAGACTACGCAAAAATGGTTAGCGATATGTCAGACGGAAAACTAAAAATTGACGTTCAACCAGTCGGTGCAGTTGTTAAAACTTCTGAAATCGGACAAGCGGTAAGTTCTGGAGTAGTAGATATGGGTCACTGGGTGACTGCATACTGGTATGGAAAAAATCCAGCAGCTTCACTTTTTGGAACTGGTCCTTCATACGGTATGTCATCTCAAGAAGTTATGGCTTGGATGGAGTATGGTGGAGGAAGAAAGTTATATGAAGAAGCAGTAGCAAGTGTAGGATTTAATTACACAGGTTTCTTCCATATGCCTATGCCAGCTCAACCATTTGGTTGGTTTAAAAAGAACGTAACAAAAGTATCTGATGTTAAAGGTATGAAGTACAGAACAGTTGGTCTAGCGACTAACGTTTTAACTGCTATGGGAATGGTCGTAAGACAATTGCCTGGTGGTGAAATCCAACCAGCTATGAAAACTGGTTTGATTGATGCTGCAGAGTTTAACAACCCAACATCAGACTCACAGTTTGGAATGCAAGATGTCTCTAAACATTATCACTTAGGAAGTTTCCACCAATCTCAGGAAATGTTCGAAATTCCTATGAATACGAAGAGACTAAACAGCCTTTCACCTGCTCATCAAGCTATTTTGAGAAATGCTGCATATGCTGCAAACTCAGATAACTACTTCAAAGCTTTAGTTAGATATTCACAAGATTTAGCTAAATTGATGAATGAGCATAAGGTTAATGTTTACCAAACATCTGACGCTATCTTAGCTGAACAACTAAAAGGTTGGGATAAGGTCATTGGTGAGTTTTCTGGTAAAGATGCTTTCTTTAAGAAAGTAGTAGACTCACAAAAAGCATACGCTAAGAGAACTATGAAGTATCTGTTGATGAATCAACCGAACTACAAATTAGCTTATGAAAATGAGTTTGGTCCAATTCAGAAAGTTAAAATCTAATTAACTTTTAGAAATTTAAAAAGGGGGTTTAAAATACCCCCTTTTTTTTTACATTAATTTAATATATTTGTTGTTGATGGAATCTTTCATTAAATTTGCTGACACACTTAGTACCTCAATGGGTAAAGCATTTTCTTGGTGTATAGTAATTTTAATGGGCGGAACCGTTTATGAAGTTGTTATGGCTTATGTTTTCAATAAGCCAACTTTATGGAATTTTGATTTTAGCATGCAGATGTATGGTGCAATACTAATGATGTCAGGCGCATACTGTTTAGCAACCGAAGCTCATGTAAGAGGTGATGTCATTTATAGATTATTTAAAGAAAGAACTCAGGCTTGGATAGATTTAGTTCTATATTTTATTTTCTTTTTTCCTGGTGTAGTAGCTCTAGCGTTTTATGGTTATGAATACGCTGCAATGGCTTGGAAGATTAAAGAAACTAGTTGGAGCAGCCCTGCGCAAATTCAAATTTATATGGTTAAATCCATGATACCTTGTGCTGGCGTCCTTTTAGTTATTCAAGGGGTAAGTGAAGTTTTCAGGTCAATTATTTGTATAAGAACAGGTCACTGGCCATCTAGAATGGTTGTTGCAGAAGAAACAGAACAGATATTAATGAGGCAGTCAAAAGAGGAGGAACAAAAAGATGTTGTTTAGTTTAACAAATCCAGAAGTTGCTATTTTAATGATGGGAATTTTTCTTTTTGCAGTTCTTTTAGGTTTTCCAATTGCCTTTACTTTAATGGCAATGGGAATTGGTTTTGGTTATTACGCTTATTACGACGCTACCATGATGGAGCATATTTTTGATAATCGAATATTTCAACTGTTTGTTCAAAACACTTATACAGTAATGGATAACAACGTTCTCACAGCCGTACCTTTATTTTTATTTATGGGTTACTTAGTTGAGAGAGCAGGAATAGTAGCAAAATTATTTTTTGCAATAAGATTAGCTGCACACAGATTACCCGCATCAATGGCGGTAGCAGCCTTGATAACTTGTACATTATTTTCGACAGCAACAGGAATTATTGGAGCTGTTGTAACTTTAATGGGATTATTAGCTTGGCCTGCGATGGTTAAAGCAGGTTATGACAAAAAATTTGCGTCAGGTATTATTTGCTCTGGCGGTTGCTTAGGAATCTTAATTCCTCCAAGTATTATGTTAATTGTTTATTCAGTTATCGCGCAACTTTCCCCACTAAGACTTTTTGCAGCTGCTATTTTTCCAGGTTTATTATTGGCAGGGTTATATATTGGGTATGCAGTTTTTAGAGCTTGGTTAAACCCATCAATAGCACCCAGACCTCCTGAAGAGGATATTCCGCCAAGAGCTGAAATTTTAAAAGAAGTTTTAGTATCTTTCGTACCTTTGTTTGGATTAATTATGTTAGTTCTTGGAACAATTTTGGCTGGGATTGCAACTCCTGCAGAGGCAGCAGCAGCAGGTGCATTTGGAGCTCTGGTATTATCGTGGTTTTATAAGACACTTAAATGGCAAAATTTTAAAGAGTCAGTATTTTTAACTGCTAAAACAACAGCTATGATTATGTGGTTATTTATTGGGTCTTGGACATTCTCATCTGTGTTCTCTTATTTAGGAGGTCACGAAGTTTTTGAGCATTTCTTTACTTCAATCAACATTTCAACTTGGCAGTTTTTAGTTATCACTCAAATCATAATATTTCTTTTAGGATGGCCATTAGAGTGGACAGAGATTTTAATTATTTTTGTACCTATATTTTTACCTTTACTAGAAATTTTCGGAGTTAATCCGTATTTCTTTGCAATGTTGATTGCTTTAAACTTGCAAACATCATTCCTGACTCCACCCATGGCGATGTCTGCCTATTATTTGAAAGGAGTTCAAAAAACAAATGTTGAACTTCTACAAATTTTTAGTGGAATAATGCCATTCTTAGGGATTGTTATTTTTGCAATGTTTCTAATGTACATGTTTCCTGCAATAGCATTATGGTTACCGGAAACGTTATTTGCACAATAAAAAAATGTCAGACATATTTTCGTTAAAAGTTGAGGAGCTTGCCTCAAAGATCAAAGATGCCCAATTAACGTCCGTTGAGATTTGTGAAACATATCTGGAAAGAATTAAAAAGTTTGAAAAGGATGTGAAGGCTTGGGCTCATTTTGATAAAAAACTTTTACTTGAAAAAGCAGCTGAGGCAGATGAGCACAGAAGATCAGGCAAACCCCTGGGACCTTTGCATGGAATCCCAATAGCTCTTAAAGATATAATTGGTACAGTAGATATGCCAACTGAATGTGGAACTGTCATTAGAAAAGGAAAATCTTTTTCTCAAAATGCAGAAATAGTAGATTTACTTTTGTCAGCTGGGGCAATTGTGATGGGTAAAACCGCAACATCTGAGCTTGCTTTTCTTGGTCCACCTAAAACTACTAATCCACACGATCATACAAGAACGCCAGGAGGTTCATCTAGCGGATCTGCTGCATCAGTGGCTTCTTTTATGGCACCTTTATCAATCGGATCTCAAACTGGTGGATCGGTTATAAGACCAGCATCTTACTGTGGAGTTGTGGGTTATAAACCATCTTATGGATTAATTTCTAGAAATGGAGTTCTTAAAACATCTGACAAGTTGGACCAGATTGGGATCTTTGGAAGATCTGTAGAGGATGTTGCGCTACTTGCAAAAGTTCTTATTAAAAAAGATAATTATGATAGTGCCACAGTTCACTACTCATCTGAAAACATGTTGAATGAAACAAAAAAGGGACCATTGTTTGATCCAAAATTCATTTTTTACAAAACTGATTATTGGAAAATTGTAGATAAAAAATCAAAAGAAGCATTTGAATATTTTATAAAATCTTTTAAAAAAAATATTGAAGTATTTGATACACCTTCATATTTTAAAGATATTCATAAGTACCATCAAATAATTCATGAAACTGATTTAGCAAATAACTTTGCTCTTTATTATAAAAAATATAAAAAAAAATTGTCAAAGTATATGCAAGATGCGATAGCAAAAGGAAATAAACATTCTGCAAAAGATTATGTTGAAGCAATTGATTTTATGAAAAGAAGCTACGAGTCATATCAGGAAGTTTTTGAAGATTATCACGGAGTTCTGTCTCCATCTAGTCCAGGTGTAGCACCCAAAGGTTTAAAAAGTACAGGAACTGCTGAATTTAATAAAGTTTGGTCTTATCTTGGAACACCTTGTATTTCTTTACCTTTACTTCAAGGCGAAGGAAATATGCCTTTAGGAGTGCAACTAATAGGCGCGAAATATGATGATCACAGGTTTTTAGGTGTTGCTAATTGGTTAGAAAAGGAATGTAATAAATAAAATGAGTAAATTTACAACATTTCTAGGGACTTTGCTTGCTGCTGCATTTTTAATTGGTCTTGCAACTACGTTAACAAGATCAACTATGATTGGTTTTTTTGATGTTCTTCCTGTTTATATTTTGATGGCTATAGCAATTTTCATGATGGTCTACGAAGCTTTCTTCGACAAAAAATAATTTTTAAGTATTAAATTGTCTAAACAGAATAAAAATTTTTTAGCTTTCTCATTGCTTTTTATTCAACCAATTTTTATGTCTTCTAATTTAATAGTTGCTAGAGGTGGTATTGAATTTGTTCCCCCAATTTCTCTAGCATTTTGGAGATGGACTTTTGTTTTTATAATCCTTTTACCTTTTACCTATATATCTTTAAAAAAAAATTATTTAATAATAAAAAAAGAATATAAAAAATTATTTTTCTTAGGTGCCATGGGATGCGGGGTATGTGGTGCTTTTCCATTTCTAGCTGCAGCAACAACAACAGTTACCAATATGGCTATTATTTACACTTCATCGCCTATTTTTATAATTTTAATTTCTGCAATTTTTTTTCAAGAAAAAATAAATTACCTTAAAATAATTGGATTGATTTCTTGTTTAATTGGTGTTTTTGCAATTATTATAAAGGGAGACTTAAACTTATTAATAAATTTAAACTTTACTATTGGTGACTTATGGATGCTTGCTGCAGCTATAGGCTGGGCATTATATTCAATCTATCTTTTTTACTGGAAGTCTGAATTATCGATTTTTCAGAGATTTACATTGGTCTCTCTTTTTGGTGCACTCAGTTTGTTGCCTTTTTATATTATTGAAGAGCTTTCAGTAGCTAGAACTACTTTTAATGAACAATTTTATATGTGGGTATTATTTGCGGCTATTTCTCCGGGTATAATTGCATTCACTTTATATACTCAAGCTCAAAAAAGTCTTGGAGCGTCATTAACCGGATTTACACTTTATGTTTTTACGATTTATGGTGCAATTTATGGATATTTTATATTTGATGAAAAACTTGAATCATTTCATTATGTAGGTACAGCTTTGGTGTTTTTGGGTGTTTACCT
>CACAYA010000007.1 GCA_902536575.1 uncultured Pelagibacteraceae bacterium
CTGAAGGATTTATTCCTTCCTCAAGATTTAAAACACTTATTAATTCTGATCCGGTCAGTTGCAGACTTTTTCTGTCCATACCCTTTAAAAATTGAAGAGGTAAAACTCCCATACCTATCAAATTAGATCTATGAATTCTCTCAAAGCTTTCTGCAATCACAAGTGTAATTCCAAGTAATTTTGTTCCTTTTGCAGCCCAATCTCTTGAGGATCCAGTACCATATTCTTTACCTCCAATTACAACGAGGTCAGTTCCCCTTTTTTTATATTCCACTACAGCATCATAAACTGGAACTATTTTGTTTTCAGGATAAATTTTAGTAAAACCACCTTCCGTACCTGGTGCCATTTCATTTCTAATTCTTATATTTGCAAAAGTACCTCTCATCATAACTTCATGATTTCCTCTTCTTGCACCATAAGAGTTATAATCTTGAGGTAAAATTTGATGCTCCATAAAATAATCTCCTGTGGGACTATCTTTTTGAATACTTCCAGCTGGTGAAATATGATCAGTTGTAATCATGTCACCGAGTATCAACAAGGGTCTTGCCTCTTTGATAGGTTTAAATCCTTCTGGTTCATCTGGTAAATTATCAAAGAAAGGTGGTTTTTTTACATAAGTTGATCCAGAATCCCAGTTATAGATACTACTCTTTTCACTTTTTATATCTTGCCATTGCTTTGGACCTTCGGCAACATTTGAATACCTTTTAATGAACATATCAGCATTTAATGATTGCTTTAAGGTATCCTCAATTTCTTTGTTAGATGGCCAAATGTCTTTTAAATAAATATCTTTTCCATTTTGATCTTTTCCAAAGGAATCTTTGTACAAATCAAACTCCATATGTCCAGCGAGTGCGTAGGCAACAACTAGCGGAGGAGAAGCTAAATAGTTTGCTTTGACATGAGGTGAAATCCTCCCCTCAAAATTTCTATTTCCAGACAACACGGATACGCCATAAAGTTTGTTATTTTGAACTGCTTCAACGATATTTTCAGGTAATGGACCAGTATTTCCTATACATGTTGTGCAACCATAACCAACAAGATTAAAACCTAATTTATCTAAATATTCATTTAGTCCAGCTTTTTTAAGATAATCTGTAACTACTTGAGATCCAGGGGCTAAAGAAGTTTTGACCCATGGCTTTACATCTAATCCAAATTCAACTGCCCTCTTGGCTAATAAGCCAGCTCCTATCAAAACATTTGGATTTGATGTATTTGTACAAGAAGTTATTGCGGCAATCAGAACTGAGCCGTCTCTAATTTTATAATCCTCTCCTTTTACATCATAAGTTTCAAATTGAGTTTTGTTTGTTGCTTCTTGAAAAACTTTAAAAAAACTATTTTTAGCATTTGTCAATAAAACTTTATCCTGTGGTCTCTTTGGTCCTGAAATTGTTGGCACTATAGTCGACATATCTAAACTCATGGTGTCAGTAAATTCAATATCTTCACTTGCCCATAACCCTTGTTCTTTTGCATATTTTTCAACTAATGAAATTGTCTCTTCATCTCTCCCTGAAAATTGAAGATACTTTAATGTTTCATTATCAATTGGAAAAAAACCACAAGTTGCCCCGTACTCTGGAGCCATATTTGCAATAGTAGCTCTATCCGCTAAAGTTAAATTCTTTAAACCCTCTCCATAAAATTCAACAAATTTTCCAACTACTCCTTTATCTCTTAACATTTTTACTATTGTAAGAACTAGATCTGTTGCAGTTGTTCCCTCTGGCATTTTATTTTTTACCTCAAATCCAATAACTTCTGGAATAAGCATAGATATTGGCTGTCCGAGCATTCCTGCTTCAGCTTCAATCCCTCCTACTCCCCATCCCAAAACTGATAGTCCGTTAACCATAGTTGTGTGACTGTCCGTACCAACCAAAGTATCAGGAAATAAATAATTCTCATCTTTAAATTTTTCACACCAAACAACTTTAGATAAATATTCTAAGTTTACTTGATGACATATTCCTGTTCCTGGAGGAACAATTCGAAAATTATTAAATGCGTCCTGTCCCCATTTTAAAAATGAGTACCTCTCAGCATTTCTTTTAAATTCAATATTTACATTTTTTTCAAAAGAATCTGCTTTAGAAGATTGATCAACCTGTACAGAGTGATCAATAACTAAATCAACAGTCGAAAGCGGATTAATTGAGTTAGGGTCAATATTTTTTTCTTTAACAGCTTCTCGCATAGCTGCTAAATCTGCTACTGCCGGTATACCGGTATAATCTTGCAATAATACTCTTGCAGGTCTATAGGCTATCTCAGTTGAGGATTTTTTAGTATCTAACCAATTTTTTAGAGCATCTATTTGATTTTTGGTTACCGATAAATCATCTTCATATCGTAATAAATTTTCAAGAAGAACCTTTAAGGATTTAGGTAGCTTAGAAATACCTTTTAATCCATTACTTTCAGCTTTACTTAAAGAGTAATATTTGTAATTTTTAGAATTAATTTTTATATCAGATAAAGAATTATACGAGTTTTTTGTTCCTGGTTTCATAATTTAGTAATAAAATGTTGCTATACAAAATAATAGAAGCGTTGACATAGCATAATTAAACCATTTAATAAATTTATCATTTGTCGCGAATTTCCTCATAAATCTTCCCAACAATGTCCAAAAAATAATACTTATTATTGCAAACATAAAGGCTATGCCTAGCATCCATATTGAGTAATTTAAAAAGTTTATACCCGATTCTGTGTAGGTCGATACTGCAATAACTGCAACAATTACACCCTTGGGATTTAAAAATTGAAAAAGAAAAGTTTCAATAAAATTTACAGGTTTCAATTCTTTATTATCAGTTGATGATTTAGAAAATGAAATCTTATATGCCAGATATATTAAAAAAATTGTTCCAGTTATAATTAAAATTTCTTGAATAATTGGATAAATATTGAAAATATTTATTAACCCAAAATTGACCACTGCAAGCATAGTAGTAAACCCTAAAATTACACCAAGCATTAAAGGAATGGATTTTTTAATACCATGATTAAATCCAGAATGAGATGCAACAACATTATTTGGGCCTGGAGAGCAGCTTGTAACAAACATGAATAAAGAAAGAGATAAAATTTCAGGGTGCATTGTTTATGCTATAGGAAGGCCGTTTTCAGATTTTTGAGAGGGATGTACTAATATTACTTTTCCCTCTTTATCAATTGATCCAAGAATAAGAACTTGTGAAACTACACCTGCAATATTTTTTTCTTCAAAATTACAAACACCAATCACTTGCTTTCCTATTAAATTTTCCTCGTTGTAATAATGAGTTATTTGAGCTGAAGATTGTTTTATCCCAATCTCATTACCAAAATCAACTTTGACAACTAGTGAAGGTTTTCTTGCTTTTTCATTTTTTTTAACAGATAAAACTGTTCCAACCCTAATGTCAACTTTATCAAAAAAATCGTAGGTTATTTGTTCTTTCATATAATTAATATATAATGAATCTAAAATATGAGTACAGAAAATAATTTAAATGTTTTATTTGATAACTCAGTAAAGATTTTAACTGACCTAATTGCCTTTAAAACAATTTCAGGAGAAGACAACAACTCTTTAATTGATTATTGTGATAATATATTAAAAAAACTTGGTGCCAGTTCTTTTAGAACTTTTGATGAAGATAAAAAAAGAGTTAATTTATTTGCAACAATCAAATCTAAGAAACCTAGCGATAAAAAGCCTATAATTTTATCTGGGCATACTGATGTTGTACCAGTGTCAAAAGGTTGGTCTACAGATCCGTTTAAGGCAACAATTAAAGGAGACAAACTTTATGGAAGAGGTTCATGTGACATGAAAGGGTTTATTGCATGCGCATTAGCTTTTGCACCAATTTATTCAAAATCTAATCTCGATAGAGATATTCATTTTTCTTTCACTTTTGATGAAGAAACAGCATGCCAAGGAGCCCCCATTCTCATAAAGGAACTAAAAAAAAGAGAAATTAAAGATGGAATTTGCATTGTTGGTGAGCCTACAAACATGAGAATTATTGATGCTCACAAAGGATGTTACGAGTACACCACTTATTTTAAAGGTTTAGCAGGTCATAGTTCAACTCCACATAAAGGTGTAAGTGCTGTTGAATATGCTTCAAGATACGTAAATAAATTAATTGAATTAAGGAGTAAACTTAAAGATAGAGCCCCAAAAGACTCCATATTTGATCCTCCTTATTCAACTCTTTCAATAGGGGGAATTTTTGGTGGAATTGCTCACAACGTGATTGCAGATAAATGTCATGTAAATTGGGAAACAAGACCAGTTGTAAAAGAAGATGCAGTATTTTTAAACCAGGAATTAGATAAATATGCAACTGAAGTTTTACTACCAGAAATGAAAAAAGTTTTTTCTAACTCTTCCATTGAAAAAAAAGTTATCGGAGAAATAATTGGATTTGATCGTAAAGATAAATCTGATGCTTGTGAATTAATTTCAAGTTTAACAGGCGATAACTCAAGACAGGTTGTTTCTTTTGGAACTGAGGCAGGTTTGTTTCAAGAAATAGGAATTAGTACAGTTGTTTGTGGACCAGGCTCTATTGAACAAGCACATAAAATTGATGAATTTATAATATTGGATGAATTAAAAAAGTGTTTGAAATTACTTGACGGAATTAAAGAAAAATCTTCTTTAA
This sequence comes from uncultured Pelagibacteraceae bacterium, assembly GCA_902536575.1. Classification (GTDB taxonomy): domain Bacteria; phylum Pseudomonadota; class Alphaproteobacteria; order Pelagibacterales; family Pelagibacteraceae; genus Pelagibacter. Next base: position 4,683 of record CACAYA010000007.1, read on the forward strand.
ATTAACTCCAACCACCGACTGATTTTACTTCTAAAAACTCTAGCAAACCCTCTTTACCAGCTTCTCTTCCAATACCAGAATGTTTAAAACCACCAAAGGGAGCGTCTACTGCAATACCCGCACCATTTACATCAACCATTCCAGATCTTAATTTTCTGGCAAGTCTTCTGATTTTTTCAGAGTCTTTACTTTGAATATAATTTGTTAAACCATAATCAGTATCATTAGCAATTTCTATTGCCTCTTCTTCAGTTTCAAATGGTATTACTGACAAAACTGGCCCAAATATTTCTGTTCGTGCTATTTCCATTTGATTATTGACATTTGCAAATACAGTAGGTTTAACATAATAACCTTCGTTCATACCATCTGGTTTTCCTGGTCCACCAGCAACTAATTTTGCTCCCTCGTCTATCCCTTTTTGGATTAACGTTTGAATTTTATTAAATTGTGTTTCAGAAATTACAGGTCCAATATGTTCACCCTCTTTTTTTGGATCATCCACTTTAAATTCATTTGTATATTTTTTTAGTCTTTCTATTGCATCATCATACATCGATTTTTCAACTAACATCCTTGTTGGAGCATTGCAAGATTGACCTGAGTTTCTAAAACATCTTGAAGCACCTCTTTCAATGGCCTCTGGATCTGCATCTTTAAAGATAATATTTGCTCCCTTGCCACCTAATTCTAAACTAACTCTTTTAAAATCTTTTGCCGCATTTTGGGATATTAATGCACCTGCTCTAGTTGATCCTGTAAATGAGATCATATTTACATCTGGATGACTAGTTAAGGCATCACCAGTTGTTGCTCCATCTCCATTTACCAAGTTAAACACTCCTTTTGGAAATTTTGCTTCATCAATTAGTTCTGCAAGTATCATGGCTGAAAGAGGTGCTAATTCTGATGGTTTTAAAATCATAGTACAGCCAGATGCTAAAGCTGGAATTACTTTTAAAGTGACCTGGTTCATTGGCCAATTCCAAGGAGTTATTAATGCACAAACACCTTTTGGCTCATATATTAATCTTTGATTTTTTGCATGCTCCCCTAATGGCTTTTCAAATTCAAACTCTTTTAAATATCTTATAAAAGATTTTGTATGACTTGCGCCAGTACCTGTTTGAAGTTTTGATGCGAAATCCTTTGGTGCTCCCATTTCTTGAATAATGGCGTCAGTTATATCGTTCCATCTTTTCTTATATAAAGTGTAAAATGTTTCCAAGAGAGCAATTCTTTGCTCTCTTGTTGAATATCCCCAAGTTTTGAATGCTTCTTTAGCAGAGAGCACTGCATCATTAACATCGTCTTTACTTCCTAATGAGATTACTGCGCAAGCTTTTTCTGTCGCTGGATTTATCACTTCAATATCTCTGGGTTTTTTTGGAGCAACCCAGGAACCGTTAATATAAAAATTTCTTTTTTGTAACATATGAGAAAACTATCCTCTCTTTATGTTTTTGCAAACAAATTAGTTAGTTCATACACTATTGTTGCTGCAGCGAGAGAAGTAACTTCTGCATGGTCGTAAGCTGGAGAAACCTCTACAACATCAGCTGACACAAGATTCAAACCTGATAAGCCTCTTAAAACATTTACCATCTCTCTAGTTGTCATACCTGCAATTTCAGGTGTACCTGTTCCAGGAGCAAAAGCAGGATCCAGCACATCAATATCAATTGAAAGGTATAATGGATTATCTCCAACTCTTTTTCTAATTCTTTCAGCTATTTTATCTGTTCCATCAGTTTGAAATTCATCACAATGAATTATTTTAAAACCAAAACTTTCATCATTTTTTATGTCATCTCTGCTATAGAGTGGCCCTCGAATACCAACATGCATTGAGGCATCATCTAAAAATAATCCTTCTTCTCTAGCTCTTCTAAATGGAGTTCCATGTGTATAAGGTGCACCAAAGTAAGTATCCCATGTGTCTAGATGAGCATCAAAATGTACTAAAGAGACCGGACCATTATTTTTTTTATTTATTGCTCTTAACAAAGGTACAGCAATTGTGTGATCTCCACCTAGACTAATTATACCACCTACTTTTTTTAATAAATCTGTAGCTCCTACTTCAATTTGTTTGATGGCTTCATCTATACTAAATGGATTACATGCTATATCGCCTGCGTCAGCCACTTGTTGAATTTTAAAGGGCTCAACATCATAACTTGGATGATAATTTGTTCTTAAATGTCTAGAGGCTTGGCGAATACTTTGTGGTCCAAATCTTGCTCCAGGTCTATAACTAGTTCCTGCATCAAAGGGTATACCTACTATTGCTACATCGCAGCTTTCAACATCTCTTAACTCAGGCAATCTAGCAAATGTAGACGGGCCTGCATATCTTGGAACTTTTGTACCACTTACTGGCTGAATTGGATTTTTATTTTTTTCTTTTTTCATTTTATTTTAAAACTAAGTTAATATTATCTAGCTTTATTCGTCTATAATAATCTTATGAAATATATAATTTCTATAATACTAATATTTAATATTTCAGTAGTAAATGCGAATGAAATTTTTAATCTGTTAAAAATCCCTAATTTAGAAATCTATAATACAAATAATTTAAATGGATTAAAATATTTATATGCTGAGAGTAACTTTAAAATAGGATTAAAAAAAAATATTTCTTGTGATAAATCAAAAAAAAAAGAATTAGATAAAAAATATCCAATTGTTGAAAAAAATTTCAACAAATATAAAGCAAATTTTTTAATTAAGAATAATCTCAAATTCATTATTTTATGTGAAAATCTGACTGTTTCTTCAATTAACACTGGAGGAATACCAAACATTCTTAAAAGGTCATTAATCTTAGATATTAACTTCAATCAAAAACACTTTGAAAGAATGATCCACCATGAATTCTTTCATATGATACAAGCAAAGCACAACATGATATTTGATGAAGCTTTATGGTCCGAATTTAATAGAACATCTTTTAAATATTCAGAATGTTCAACTTGTTCAGATCGAACAGACCTTAATCTTTATGAATATACAGATGGATTTTTAACAGAATACTCAAAATCTATCCCTTCAGAGGATATGGCTGAAATTTTTTCCTTTCTTATGACCAACAAAGAATTAGTAGAAAAAAAAATTGAGAATGATTTAATTTTAAAAAATAAAGTCAAATATTTACAAAAAAATTTAAAATTGATTGATAATAACTTCATGTTTTAATGATTAAAAAAATTAAATCATCATTATCTGAAAAAATATTATTTACCTTTCTAATTTCATTAGCAGTTTTTACTTTTGGTTCTTTTTATTTGATTAAAAATAAATGTTTGTTTGTAAAAGAACTTGATTTAGATGGACTTAAAATTAGTGATCCAAAAAATTTAGCTATTATGGATGTTGAGTGTGGAAAGGTTGCAATTGAACTTTATCCTCAAGTTTCACCTAAATCGGTTGAAAGATTTAAATATTTTGTTAATTCAGGTTTGTATAATAATTCAGCTTTTTATCGTGTTATAGAAAATACTTTGGTTCAAGCAGGTGATCTTGAGTTTGGTTATCATGATAATATAAACTATTTTAAAATTGGAAGTGGTACGTCTAAGCTTGGTAAATTAAAATCAGAATTAAGTAATGATTACGAATTTAAAGCAGGAACTGTTGCTATGGCCAGGGGGGAATTTGATACTGAGGATAGTGAATTCTTTATTATCTTAAAAGATATTCCTTTATACCAAGGAGAATATACACCAGTTGGTAAAGTAATCTTTGGCTTGGATGCTTTAAAAAAAATTAAAGTTGGTAATAAAACAGATTATGTATTACGACCTGATTATATTAAAGAATTTCAGTTATTAGAAAACTAATTAACTAAAGGTTTTCCAGTTGCAAGAGTATGCTTAATTCTTTCCTGAGTTTTAGGGGTTTCAATAAGCTTCATAAAAGCATCTAGCTCTAATTTAAACAAATCGTCTTCTGTAAGTTGTTTGTCTATTGATGTGTCTCCACCACTTAGTACATATGCTAATTCTTTAGCAACTATCATGCCGTGATCTAGTATAACTTTATCATTGTAAAGTTTATCTAAAACTTTGTACATTTCGCCCCTAACACTCTCACCTGGCAAATTGAATACTAATTCAGATGGCGATTTAAAATCTCGGTTTTCATCTAAAATTTGTTTTGATGCTTCGAGTAAACTATTTCTATTCATTATTTTTTTGTCTTCTGGCTTAAGATATTTTAAAGGTTCTGCCTCCACCGGTGAAGTTGCTGTTTTTCCATAGCCAATAATATCGAAAACTTTTAATGGAGCATAATTAGGATCTTTTTTACTTTCCTCTGTATTATACCATCTTGCTAACATTTCTTTACAACCACCCCCAGCTGGTATCAATCCTACTATTGTTTCAACTAAACCAATTACAATATTAGTATGTGATGCAACAAAATTACTTTGCACAAGAACTTCAAATCCTCCTCCTAGAGTTAAACCTGAAGGTGCTGATATCACAGGATATTTCGAATACTTTAGTTCTTTACACGTTTCTTGAAAATATTTAATGAATTTTTCAATAGATTTAAAATCTCCTTTATTTGCAAAATCCATGGTATAGCTTAGATTTACTCCTGCAGAGAATTGCATGCTTTCATTAATAATAATTAAAGGTTTATCAGTTGCTTTTTTTAAAGCATCCATTGAATCATAATCTAAGGCATTTGCTTTAGTGGTAAACTCAACAATATTATAATCTGGAAATTTATAAATATTAGCAGAGCTATTTCCATCAATACTTTGAGCCTTTCTCTTAACCTTTCCTAATGTTTCAATTTTAGTATATTTTTGCCTTTCTCCATAAAAATTTTCATTTTTCGATTTTGCAAGATTTTCTAAAAATTTATTTCCTTCATAATTGTCAATTTTATTAAAAAAATTTTTAACTCCAATTTCTTCAAGCATCTCAAATGGTCCTTTAGACCAGTTAAAACCAAGTCTCATCGCTTCATCAATATCATTAAACTCATCTGTAATCTCAGGAACTAATGAAGATGAGTACTTAATTATTTTTGAGATCACTGACCAAGCATATTTTCCATACTTGTCATCTCGATTAATTAATTTTTTAAGGTCAACTTTATCAGATTTAATATCAATTTTTTTACTTGGAGAGTAATCACCTGTTTCTAGATTTAGTGCCTCTAAAATTTTTTCACCTCCTGCTTTATTTATTCTAAAAAAACCTCCTTTCCCTTTTCGACCGGTATAACCAGTTTCAATTAATTTTTTAATTAAAGGAATTTCTTGTGCGACCTCATAGAATTTATCGGTTTTAGGTAATTCTTTAATAAAACTTTTTAATACATCAGCCATTAAATCAATACCGATTAGATCATATAAACCAAATACTCCTGTTTTAGGAATTCCCATAGGTCTTCCAAAAATTGCGTCAGCTTCTTCAACAGTTAATTTCATTTTGAAGGCCTCGGTCATTGCTATTTGCATGGCATATACACCAACCCTATTTCCTAAAAAACCTGGAGTATCATTGCAAACTATTGCCCCTTTACCAAGTTCAATCTCACAAAATTTTTGGAGTGCATTTATTTTTTCTAAATCATTATTTTCATTTTTAACAATTTCTAATAAGCCCATATATCGAACAGGATTAAAGAAGTGTGTAATACAAAAATCTTTTTTTTGTTCGTTGGTTAAATTTTGTGAAAGTACTTTAATTGGAATTGAGGATGTGTTTGAGGAGACTATCGCTCCATCTTTTCTGGATTTAAATATTTTATCATATATTTGATGCTTAATATCTATTCTCTCAACAACTGCTTCGACTATCCAATCAGCTTCATTAACTGTATCAAAGTCATCAGAAATATTTCCTACTTTAATGTTATTAATTTTTGATTTATCAATTAATAATGGTGGTCTTGATTTAAAAATTCTATCTCTAGCATTGGTGCTTATATCAGTAGTTAAATCCAACAATGTTACTGGAACATTTGCATTACATAAATGTGCAGCAATTCCACTACCCATTGTACCTGATCCAATAATAACTACTTTTTTAATTTCCACTTTAAGTTCTATATATGAAAAGTATATTTAGGTAAATTATCTATTTATTCCTCTTAATCTCTCAGATCTTCTTCTTAATAATTCTGCAGTGACTAAAATTAAAGTAGATAAAATAATTAAGCATGTTGCAACGGCAAGAATAGTTGGACTTAGCTGTTCTCTCAAACCTGTCCACATCTGAACTGGAATAGTCGTATTTTCTAAACCTGCTAAAAATAGTACGACAACCACTTCATCAAAGGATGTAACAAATGCGAACAATCCTCCTGAAATAACTCCTGGAAGTATTAGAGGTAATGTAATTTTCATAAATGTATTAAATGGATTACTCCCTAAACTTGAGGCTGCTCGAGTTACACTATGATCAAAACCTGAAAGCGTTGCAGTAACCGTTATTACCACAAATGGAGTGCCTAATATAATATGTGCCATAACTATTCCTGTATGTGTTGCAGCTAAACCAACTTTTGCCATAAAAAAGAAAATAGCCACACCAGATATAATTAATGGAACAATCATTGGTGAAATTAAAACTGCCATAATCAAACCTTTATATGGCATATGTCTACTGCTTAGCCCTAAAGCAGCAAGTGTACCTAAAATAATTGATCCAATGGTTGCAAATATTGCAATGATAAAACTATTCTTAGCAGCTAGCCCCCATGGATTTTTTGTTCCATAAACCATTTCGTGATACCATCTAAGTGAGAAAGCTTCAGGATCAAGTCTTTTCATTCCTTCAGAAAAAACCAAAAATTCTTCTGCATTAAATGATAAAGGAAAAATTACAAATAAAGGTGCAATTAAAAAGAAAAACACAAAGGTGCAAATAGCAATATAAAAATAATGCCAAATTCTATATCGTGTTTCAGTATAACTTGGTAATGCCATAATTAACCTAACTTAATATTATCAACTCCTACTAATTTGTTATAAATCCAATAAATTACTAAAACTCCTGATAACAACATTAAACCCATTGCAGATGCAAAACTCCAATCCAATGTGGTTTTCATATGATACGCAATTTGATTACTTATCAGTGTGCCTGAAGCTCCTCCGACTAATGCTGGAGTGATATAATAACCAATTGCTAAAATAAATACCAACAAACATCCAGCACCAATACCTGGAATAGTTAATGGAAAATAAACTTTCCAAAAAGCAACAAATGGTGTTCCACCTAAGGATTTACCTGCTCTCATTAAACTTGGAGATATTGTTTTCATAACACTGTAAAGTGGAAGAACCATGAATGGTAATAATATTTGAGTCATTGCAACATAGGTTCCAACTTTATTGTACATCATTTCTGGTCTGCTATCGTCTGCAACAAGACCAATCATTACAAAGAAATCATTTACTACTCCTTGTTGTTGTAGCAAAATCATCCAGCTAGCAGTTCTAACCAATAAAGATGTCCAAAAAGGTAATAGAACACATATCATTAAGAGATTACTGTACTTCATGGGTAATGTTGCAAGTAGGTGAGCTATTGGATAACCCATCAAAAAACAAAAAATAGTTACAAACAATGCTATTTCTAAGGTTCTTAGCCAAAGTATTCTATGTATTCGTCTATCTTCATCTACTTGTGCAATACTTCCGTCAGCCGCAAAATACATATCCACACCTTTCAAATATTTTGCCATAGTATATGGAGGAGCGGTTCGTTTAATCGCTTGCCAATATTCTACATCTCTCCATCTTTTATGAACCTTCATTATTTGTTCTTTGATGCTTTGACTCTCATCAATTTTATTTCGTTTGATTTGTCTCATTAATTTTTTAGTAATGGAATTAAAACCATTTTTTTCTTTATTTAATCTTTGACCAAGTTTTCCCTGTGTTTGATTTTCAATTAAAACCTTATAGTCTGAATAAAACCCAGCAAAAACATCTTCAGGAGGTAGTTCTTTTCCATCCCATTTTTCCATCGCTTTAAAAGTTTTAGGAAGCATATTCGTAATCATTTTATCGTCTACACTTCTTGTAAACATCTCCCCAATTGGAAAAACATATGTAATGAATAAGAATAACAGTAATGGAGCAACAAGAAGAAATGCTTTTATTTTGTTCTTCTTTTCCGCTTTTTTTAGACTAACTTCAAGTGGAATTCCGTCAGTTGTTAAAATCTGTTTTGTTTCTGAGCTCATAAAAAAAAAGGGCGGTTAATTAATAACCGCCCTAAATATATTATATTAATTCAGTGTTTAAAACTGAAATTATAGGCCTGCTTTCATTGCTTCCCATTTTTCACCAATCTCTGTTCCGTTATCAGCCCAGTAGAAAGGATCAACTAAGAAATATTTCTTAGTGTTTTGAGGAGATGTAGGCATTTGTGGCATCATTTCAGTTTTACCATCTTTGTACCAAGGCTCATTAGCTTTTATAATATCTAAAGATGATAATCTGTATGGAGCATATGCAATGTACTTCGCACTACCAGCTAACATTTCAGTGTTAGTCATCATAGCTAAAGCCTTTTTAGCATTTGCTTCATCTGGTCCACCCTTAACTAATGCAAAATACTCATAGTCAAGACCTTGACCATGCCATACTTGCTTAATTGGAGCACCTTCACCAACCTCAGCGTTAAAGAATCTTCCATTCCAACCAGTTGCCATAACAACTTCACCAGCAACTAATAGTTCTGGTGGTTGAGCACCTGCAGACCAGAATACACATCCACCATTTGGATCTGTACAAAGTTCTTTAATTTTATTCATCGCTCTATCAACACCACCTTCTTCTTCAAGTTTTTTATATAGGAATTCTCCACCTTTACCCATATTTACACCATCAGCAGCTAAAGCAATTTCTAGATTAGTTAGAGCACTTTTGTAGATTGCTCTTTTACCTGGAAATTTTTTAGTGTTAAAAAAGTCTTTAATAGTTTTAGGCTCTTTTCCATCAAATGCTCTTGTGTCAAAAGCATAATTCCAAGAGTACAGAATATTTCCTACTGCACACTCACTTGGCATTGGAGCAAAAAAGTCCTTACTTGCAGGTGTTCCGTCTGGAGCTGCCGGAAAGTCTTTGTCAAAATCAAATTTAACAAATATACCTTCGTCACAACCATTAATAGTATCAAATGCAAACACATCGATAATATCCCAAGTTATAGCACCCGCTTCTTTTTGTGCTTTGATCTCTGATAATCCTCCAGAATAATCAACCCAATTTATATCAATTCCTAGAGCTGCTGCTGTTGGATCACCATACCCTTGTTTTTGAGAGTCTGTATAAGCTCCACCCCAAGATGCTACAGTAACAGCAAAGGCTGAAGAAGTTACAGACACAACAAAAGAAAGAGCAAGTAACAATTTACTTAATTTTCTCATTATTCCTCCGTTTAAACGTTTAATATAAATAAATTTATATAAGTAAATTACACCAAAATGGTTATTAAGAGTCAACAGCTTATAATGTTCTTATTCTTGCTTATACTTTAATGAATTGATTGATTATTTTGGGTCTAATGCTCTAGCATCGTAACTATTCCATCCAATTTTAATTTCTTGGCTTACTTTAAGCTCTAAATTAGATGTACTGTTTGGTACTTTTAAAATAAATTCTGGGTTACCTAATAAATTAACTCTTACTCTTGTATGATCTCCATGATAAATTACTTCTTCTATTTTACCACTAAACATATTATCCATTTTTTCAGTTGGTTCAATTAAAGCTCTCTCTGGCCTTAGAGACACAGTTGTTTTCTCTCCTTTAGATTTTACAGAAATAGCATTAGATAATATTTCAGCATTTGATAATTTTACTTTACATTCATCACCTGAAATATCTGATACTTCACCGTTAAATGTATTATTTTCACCTATAAATTCAGCAACGAATGAATTTACAGGCTTTTCATAAAGTTCTGCAGGGTTTGATAACTGTTGAACTTTTCCATCATTAAACACAGCAATTCTATTAGACATCGTTAATGCTTCACTTTGATCGTGAGTAACATAAACTACAGTTACTCCTATACTCTCATGGATATGTTTAATTTCATATTGCATACTCTCTCTTAAATTTTTATCTAAAGCTCCCAAAGGTTCATCCATCAAAACTACTGCTGGATCAAAAACTAAAGCTCTAGCTACAGCTACCCTTTGTTGTTGTCCTCCAGAAAGTTGACCTGGCATTCTTGTTTCGAAACCATTCAGAGAAACCATTGATAAAGCTTTATCAACTTTTTTATCAATTTCATCTTTTTCTATTTTTCTTACTCTCAAAGGGAAAGCTAAATTTTCATAAACTGTCATATGTGGAAAAAGTGCATAATTTTGAAAAACCATTCCAATACCTCTTTTGTGAGGTGGAATGTTAGAAATTATATTTCCATCTAAAAGGATTTCTCCATTAGTAGGAGTCTCAAAACCTGCAAGCATCATCAGACAGGTTGTTTTACCAGATCCAGAAGGCCCAAGCATAGTGATGAATTCACCTTCAGCAATATCTAGCTGAAGATCTTTAACAACTAAAACTTTACCATCATAGCTTTTATCAACTTTGTCAAATTTAACAAATTCTGGATTTTTAGGCATAAGAGTGAATATAAAACATTTGTAGTAAAATAATTCAATAGCTAATAACTCTTAATATGAAGTTCTTTTGGAAAATTACAGAATAACTCTGAGCCGTTATCTGTAACTCTGATCGCTTCGGAGGCCTCCACCCCCCAATCACCAAATTGCATTACAGCAATCATATGAAAACAGACATTAGGCTCAAGAAGAGTCATATCACCTTTGTATATATTTAGAGTATGTTCACCCCAATCTGGAGGATAGCCAATTCCAATCGAATATCCTGTTCTAGATTTTTTCTCTATTCCATATTTATCTAAAATTTTCCAAAATGCCTGGGCAACATCATCAGCAGTATTTCCAGGTTTGATTGCGCTAATTCCAGAGTTCAGAGCCTCAATAGTTTTATTCATAGTATCTATTTTTGTTTGGTCAGGTTTTCCTAATAAAACTGTTCGAGCCATTGGCGCATGATATCTTTTGTAAGTTCCTGATAATTCAATAATAGTAGCCTCTCCTTCAACAAATTTATCTTGGGATGCGGTCAAGTGAGATGCAGAAGTTCCTTTTCCTGTTGGTACTAAAGTTGCAATACTTGCATATTCTCCCCCAAATTCCTCCGTTCCATAAAATAATGATTTTTGAATTTGTCCAACTGCATCACACTGCCTTACACCGGGATTAATTACTTCCATTGCAGTTTTCATTCCTTTTTCAGAAATTTTTGCAGCAGATTTCATATAAGTTATTTCAGCGTCTGATTTTACCAGCCTTGCCCAATTGACCAGACGATCGCTATCTTTTATTTTAGCGTTAGGAAGACCTAATTTAATTTTTTCATAACAAAATGCTGTGAAATAATGTGCATCCATCTCTACACCAATTGATAGTTTGTCCCACTTTCTCTCTTTAATAATGTTAACTAAGTAATCATAAGGATGTTTTGGCCAGGTATGAATATAAGACTCATCGTAAGCTATTATGTTCTCATTTTTTAAATAAGTTTTTAAATAAGCTCCCCCTGCATCTTGAGCTCTTAGAAAGCACAGTGGTTCTTCTGCATTAACATGTACAATAGCGCACTGTGCATAATAAAACGACCAAGCATCATAACCTGTCAAATAATTAAGGTTATTGGTGTCATGAGAGATTAAAAGTTCAATGCCTTTGTCTTGCATCATGTGTTGAACTTTCTTTAGTCTCTGTTTGTATTCTTCTTTTGTAAAATACATTAATTTATTTGGAATAATTTACCAAATCCCTCTACTGAATTATTTTTATTTATTTTAACAAGAGTATCCCAAATTAATGCCTGGTTGCTAGACAATACTGCAGTATTTAATTTTTTTTCTAATTTATCTATGATGGATAAAACTGGAAGCGCTGTACACGAAACAAACAGAGCATCTGCATTATTTAATTCAATGTTAGATAATACTTCATACAAATAATTTTGATCAACTTTACCAATATCAAGATCAGACTCGATATCAAAATACGCATTAGATGTAATATCAAAACCCTCACTTTTAAAATACTCCAAAACCTCATCATTTAATTTCTTACTATAAGGTGTAAATAAACATATTTTATTAATATTCATTTTTTTTAATGCTGTAATTGCTGCTGTGCTTGGTGTGGTAACATCTGCTTTTGGTTTTGCTGCCTTTACTTTTTTTTCAATTGATGTATGTCCAGCAGCAATAGTTCCTGAGGTACAACCATAAACTACACAATCTAGATCCTGATCTGGTAAAATATCTTTTGTAACCTCTGTAACCTTTTCTGACATTTTAATTAGGTTTCCCTTTGTTAATGGATTGTAACTTTCAATTCGATTTACAAAAAAATCAATATCTTTATCTTTAATTACGTTTATAAAATCCTTTTCAATCATAAAGTCGCTTGCAAGTGCTATCAGGCCGACTCTTGGATTTGATTTACTCACAAATTTAGGATCTATTTTTGTTGAATTCATATTTTAAAAGGTGAATATATCAGAAGTTCTTTAATAATCATTAATATTAAAAAATAACGGCATGAACATAAAAGACACCTTTGTTGCATCTTTAGTTCCTATCTTTTTAGGTTTTGGTTTCGTTATTGCAAAGCCTGCGTTTGAATCTTTTCCACCAGTTTTATTGATGGGATTACGATTTTTGTTTGCTGCATCTATTTTGATTTGGTGGTTTCCAATACCTAGAGGCTATTTAAAAAAAATATTTATAGCATCCTTCATAGCAAATACTTTGCAATATAGTATAACCTATTCTGGCTTAAATTTAATTGACGCCTCAGCTGCAGTTCTTCTTGTTCAAACAGAGGTTCCATTTGGGGTTATATTTGCCTATTTTATGCTTAAAGAAAAACCAACAATAAGAGCGTTGATCGGTATAAGTATCGCTTTTATTGGTGTTTATATTTTAACAGGATCTCCTAATTTAGATGGAAAGTTTATTGGTATTGGTCTTACTATCATAGGTTCAGCAACTTGGGCGCTTGGCCAGGTATTGGTTAAACCATTGAGTAAAGAAATTAATCCATTGGCTTTGGTTGCGTGGTTAGCATTATTTTCAGCACCTATTTTAATAGTTTTTTCCTCAATATTTGATGGAAATACAATTAATTATTTAAGCAATGCTAAATTTGAACATTGGATTATTGCGATTTATATCGGGTTTATAATGCAGCCAATTACTTATGGTTGCTTCTATTATGTTTTAAAAAATAATCCTTTATACAAAGTACTTCCAATTGTAACTATGGGTATTCCACCAACAGGATTGTTGGCAGCTATTTTTCTACTTGGAGAAAAACCAACTCAAGAATTATTTATCGGTGGAGCAATAATTATAATTGGGGTAATTTTAATTGTTTTTACAAAAAATAAAAAAGAAGAGAATTAATTTAAGGTATTTTTAAATGTTGTTAAAAAGTTTTTCAGTTAAACAAGAGTGGGTTGACTATAACAATCATATGAATATGGCTTACTATGTACTAATATTTGATCAAGCCTTGGAAGTTGCACTTGAAAAATTTAAAATGGGAGAAAGTGCAGCAAGAGATTTAAATAGAAGTACTATGGTAGTTGAAACAAACACTAAATATTTACGAGAAGTAAAGCAAGGTGAGGAAATAGATATACATATGACTTATTTTGATCATGACAAGAAAAGGCTTCATATAAAAATGGAGATGATTGAAAAAAGTGAAAAAAAAATATCAGCAAACATAGAGTGGATATCTCTATATATAGATTTAAACCAGAGAAAAGTAACTGAATTTGAGGAAGAAAAGTTAAAATTAATGGATAAGTTTATTGAGGATAATAAAACTAAATTTGTATCTAATGATCTTCTTTTTTCCTCAAAATTAAAGAAATAATTAAATATTACAAATTCTAATAATTTGATATAGGTGCCCAATGAGCACCAATAATAATCCTAAAGGTATTATTTTAATTGTTACTGCAATGACATTTTTTTCAATGCAGGATGCATTGATTAAATTTATTTATGAACAAGCAGCACTTTATGAAATTTTTTTTGGAAGATATTTTGTTGCAGCCATTTTACTGTTTGGATATATAAAATTTAGAAATCAGAAAGTTTCACTAAAAACTTACTATCCTTCTTTAACAGTATTAAGAGTTTTACTACACTTTATTGCGTTTTCTGCTTTTTTTATCTCATTAACATACATGCCACTAGCAACTGCTAATGCACTTTTTTTTTCCTCTCCATTTTTTGTGTCAATTTTTGCAAAAATATTTTTAAAAGAATTTATTGGAATTAGAAGATGGTCTGCAATTATATTTGGCTTTATTGGAGTTTATATAGTTTTAAATCCTGATTTTTCTAACTTTGAATATAAAAATTTATTACCAGTTTTCTCTGCTTTTTTTTATGCAGCTTCTATGACTATTACAAAATATACCTCTGATAAAGATGATGTTAATACACAATTATTTTATTTTTATCTTATTGCTATAGCCTTGTGTGTAATAATTTTTATTTTTATGGGGAATGGCCAATTTAATAATTCGAATTTTGATTCAACAACTCAGTTTATTTTTAGAGAATGGTTTTCAAATATTGAGTATACTTGGAAGTTTATTTTATTTTTTGGTTTTGTTGCTTCAATTGCATTTGTTTGCATATTTTCTGCTTATATTGTTGCGTCTCCATCTGTAGTATCGTTATTTGAATATTCTTTAATTATAATGTCAATGATACCTGGATATTTATTATTTAATGAAATTCCATCTTTAAGAACATTTTTAGGTGTTGCTTGTATTATAGCTGCTGGGATTTATATTTATATAAGGGAAAAAGCTAGAGATCAATATATTGCTACTAAAACACCTTTAAGAAGATCATAAAATTTTATTGAAACTCTACTTCACTAATAATAAGGTTCAAGTATAGAGCGATACATAACTCGTCGTTAAATTCATATTTACGAAAGTGGGATCGATCGTCTTAGATTTAATTATTTAAGGAGGTTCGAATGAAGTTTGGATATTTTTGTAACACCACTAACTGGGATCACAAACCCTATAAACAATTACTAGATGAAACAAAAGAGATAACAACTTATTGTGATAAAAATAATTGGGACTCTATTTGGTATACCGAGCATCATTTTAATCATGAAGGTATGGAGTCGTGCACTAATCCATTAATGATGGGTGTTGATGCAGCTGCTAGAACTAAACAAATAAAAATTGGACAAGCATGCAATGTTATTACTTTTCATAACCCTTTAAGACTGGCTGAAGACATTGCTTTATTAGATCAATTGTCAAATGGAAGAGCTCTAGTTGGTATTGGAAGAGGAATTTATGGAAGAGAGGCAATGAATTTAAATAAAGAAGCCGATCTAAAGGACCAAGCAAAAAATTTTAGACTGTTTGAAGAGTCTCTTACAATAATGAAAAAAGCATGGACTGAGGAATTTTTTAGTCATAAAGGTGAATTCTATACTTATCCATCACCAAATTTTGTTTGGCAACACGATATGAGTCCTCCAAACAAAGAATTTGTAGACATTGAAACAAATGAGATGAAAAAAATAAGTGTGGTTCCAAAACCTAAACAAAACCCACACCCACCAATTTGGCAAGTAGTAGATGGTGCAAGATCAATTGAATGGGCTGCACAAAATGGTTTGAACACTATTATGTGGATACCTACTGTTAAAGCTCTAAAAAAAAGATTTGAGATATTCAGAGATGCACGGTCAAAAGCAGAGAACAGAGAAGTTCCCTTAGGTGAAGGTATATCTTTAGTTAGAGATATGTTTGTTGCAGAAACAATGGAAGAAGCAGAAAAATTAGCAGGTGAACATATTATAAATTATATGAGATGGGTCTGTCATTGGCGAGGGTTGGGAAATCATATGGACCCAGGTGAAGAATTGCCAGAAACAAAACATAAATTAGATTTATTAAATTATGAATTTTTACATAAAAGAAATTTATTGTTTGGTACTCCAGAGTATGTTGTTAATAAAATTAATGAACTAAAATCAGAGTTGAATTTACAAAATCTACAAGTTTGGTCTAACTTTCCTGGAATAGACCATGAAGCTTGTATGAGAAGTATTAAATTATTTAATGATGAAGTAATTCCAAAAATAAATTTAGACAGTTCTAATATAGAAAAAGCAAGTTAATGAATTTAGAAATAAGAAAGTTTACTAAATTTGTAGACAAAACTTTTATTGAGGGTGGAAAGAAAGCTAAGGAGCCAGTTTTATTAGTTTCTGTAGCTGTAGTTTTTAAAAATCCATGGCACGGGCAAGGATTTGTTGAAAACCTCAGACCAACTATTTTAGACTTAGCTCCTAAACTTGGGGATATGCTTGTACCTGAATTAATTAAAGAGATGGAGTCTCCTGATAAAATACTGGCATATGGAAAAGCTGGAGTTGTTGGTTTAAATGGAGAGATAGAGCATGCATCAGCATTTATACACACTTTAAGATTTGGAAATAAATTTAGAGATGCTGTTGGTGGCACATCTTATTTAAGTTTTACAAATACAAGGGGGCCAGCTGGCTCAAAAATATCAATTCCAATGATGCACAAAACAGACTCTGGTTTGAGACCATACTATTTAACTCATGAATTTACAATTCACGACGCGCCGTTTGATGACGAAGTTGTAATAGCTATAGGAGGCGCTTCAAGTGGAAGAGCTCACGCAAGAACAGGTGATAGATACCAAGATATGAAAGAGATGGGCATTAAAAATTAAAAAATGCCTTATAATTTTGATAGAAGTCAAAATCATTATTATTTTAATAATAAAAATTCAGTTCCAATAATTTTTATACACGGACTTGGATTAAATCAATCAATGTGGAAACCCCAAATTGATTTTTTTAAAAATAACTCTTTTGTAACATATGACCTTTTGGGCCACGGCAAGACCCCTTTTAGTGAAAATATACTAACAATGAAAAAACTTGCTGGCCAATTATTAGTTTTGATTGAGAATTTGAAAATAGATAAATTTCATTTAATTGGTTTTTCTATCGGAGCTTTAGTTTCAATAGAGTTTGCTACAAACTATGAAAAATATTTAAATTCTTTGACTTTAATTTCTACAACTTACAAAAGGTCAAAAGATGAAAGGCAAAAAGTAATTGATAGGGTAAATTTAGCAAAAAAAAATATACCTATTTCTCAAATGGCAATGAAAAGATGGTTCTCTGACGACTATCTTAAAAAAAACCCTAATCTTTATCAAGAATTCCTAGTAACTCTAAATAAAGAGGGGGTTGACCATGAGAATTTTATTAAAGCTTACGAATTATTTGCAAATTATCAAGATAGTCCAGAAAAAGTAAAAAAAATAAAAACTAATACCTTAATAATTGCAGGCTCAGAAGATACAGGGTCTACTCCAAATATGTCTAAAAATTTAAATAAAGATATTCAAAATTCACAATATTTAGAAATTAAAAATGGGAAACACTTCACTACTATTGAATATGCAGATGAAGTAAATAATGCAATAATGGGACATTTAAATAATGCCTGAACTTAAAAAATATAAGATGTTTATTGATGGTGAGTGGATTGACTCTGAAAGTAAAAAAACTTTTGAGACTTTAAACCCTGAAAACAATGAACCATGGGCAGTTGTACCTGAAGCAAGCGCAAAGGATGTTGATAGAGCTGTTAAAGCTGCACAGAAAGCTTTTGAAGGTGAATGGCCAAAATTACTTCCAAGAGATAGAGCTAAATTTTTAAGGGCAATTGCTGATCAGTTAAGAAAAAATCCAGAGATGCTGGGTGAAATAGAAACAATTGATACTGGAAAACTTTTTAGGGAAACAAAACAGCAAGCAACTTACATTGCAGAATACTATGATTATTATGCAGGATTAGCTGACAAAGTAGAAGGTACAGTCCTTCCAATAGATAAACCCAATGTGCAAGCGATAACAACAAGAATACCTATTGGAGTTGTTGCCGCAATTATTCCTTGGAACTCTCAAATGTTTTTAACAGCAACTAAATTAGCACCAGCTCTAGCAATGGGAAATACTGTAGTTATAAAATCTTCAGAGCTAGCGCCTGCAGTCTTATTTGAATTTGCAAAGCTAGTTGAGAAAACTGGAATACCTAAAGGAGTAGTCAATGTAATTACAGGTTTTGGTGATCCATGTGGTAAAACTTTAACAACACATAATCTTGTAGAAAAAATTGCATTTACTGGAGGACCAGAAACTGCAAGACGTATCATTAAAAATTCGGCAGAAAATCTCTCAGAAGTAAGTTTAGAGCTTGGAGGAAAAAGTCCAGTTGCTGTATTTGATGATGCTGAACAAGAAAATGCAATTAATGGAATAACTGCTGGAATATTTGGAGCAAGTGGGCAAAGTTGTATTGCAGGTTCAAGACTTTATATCCAAAAAGGAATTTATAATGAATTTTTAGATAAGCTTTCTAGTAGAGCTTCCAAAATCAAAATAGGAGCTCCAATGGATCTTGATACTGAGATGGGTCCTTTAAGTAGTTTTAAACAATTAGAAACAATTGAAAAAAATATAAAAGACACAATTAATCAAGGTGGAAAGATTAAATGTGGTGGTAAAAGAGACTCTTTTTCTAATAAAGGATATTACTTTCCTCCAACAATTATTGAGTGTGATAATCATAATCTACCTACTGCAGAAAATGAATTATTTGGTCCTGTGTTGTCAGTAATGAAATTTGATACTGAAGATGAAGTAATTAATAAAATGAACGATAATCAATATGGATTATCGTCTGGTGTTTACACAAGTAATTTATCAAGAGGCATGCGAGTTTCCAAAGCAATTAGAGCTGGAATTACTTTTGTAAATACTTATAGACTAATTTCACCTTCGGCTCCATTTGGAGGTATAAAAGATAGTGGGTACGGCAAAGAAGCTGGCATAGATTCTATAAAAGATTATACAAGAGTTAAAACCACTTGGTTCTATACATCTGATAAACCCTCGTTAGATCCATTCTCAATTAGATAAATGATTTTCCTGCGATAAAGCGCTTTAAAATATGATAATTTAGCCATTGAATATTCAAATTATTCATAATTAAATTAGCTTTTATAAATTGTTAACAATATAGAGGAAGATAATGAGAAAACTATTTATCGCTGTATTTATGTTTGTTTCCAGTTTTGGATCAAATGTAATGGCAGACGGACATGCTATCAAGATGGGGATTATCTTAGGATTCACAGGTCCTATTGAGTCTCTTACACCAGCAATGGCAGCATCTGCAGAGCTTGCATTTAAAGAAGCTTCTGATTCAGGTTCGCTATTAGGTGGAAAAAAAATTGATCCAGTACGAGCAGATTCAACTTGTGTAGACTCAGCAGCAGCAACAGCAGCAGCTGAAGGAATTATTTCACAAGGTGTAGCGGCTATTATGGGAGCTGATTGTTCAGGTGTAACAGGTGCAATTGCATCAAACGTTGCTGTACCAAACGGTGTAGTAATGATTTCACCTTCGGCAACATCTCCAGGATTAACTACTTTAGATGACAATGGATACTTCTTTAGAACGGCTCCATCTGACGCGAGAGGTGGTCAAATTCTTGCAGATATTACAAAAGATAGAAAAGTTAAAAGTGTAGCTATCACTTATACTAATAATGACTATGGAAAAGGTTTAGCTGATGTATATGAGGCAGCTGTTAAAGCTCATGGCATTAAAGTAACAACAGTAACTGCGCACGAAGACGGTAAAGCTGACTATTCATCAGAAGTTGCAACACTTGCTTCAGCTGGTGGAGATGCTGTAGCTGTAATTGGATATCTTGACCAAGGTGGAAAAGGAATTATCCAAGCTTCTTTAGACTCTGGAGCATTTGATAAATTTATTTTATCTGATGGAATGATCGGTCAATCTTTGGTTGATGCATTTGGAAAAGATTTAAGTAAATCTTTTGGATCTATGCCTGGTTCTACTGGAAAAGGTGCTGGTGTTTTTGCTGATGTTGCAAAAGCAAGTGGTATAGACTCTTCTGGACCTTACACAGGTGAGTCATATGATGCAGCAGCTTTAATCGTTTTAGCTATGCAAGCTGGAAATTCAGCTGACAGAGGTTCTATTGCAAAAAATGTGATGGACGTAGCTAATGCACCAGGAACTAAAATTTATCCAGGTGAGCTTAAAAAGGGTTTAGATTTACTAGCTAAAGGTAAAAAAATTAATTACGAAGGTGCAACCGGAGTAACTTTTACTGCAGTTGGTGAAGCTGAAGGTTCTTTTTTAGAGCAAGAAATTAAAGGTGGAAAATTTAAAACTAAAAAACAAAGATAATTTTTACCTATAGAAAAACCCCAGTAGCGAGTTTTATTGGGGTTTTTTTTAAAACATATACTTGTCCGCCATGTACATGGCCCAAGCAATTGCAGCACCTAATATAATATATTTCATAATAACTTATTTTATTTCTATTTTTTCAGGAAGTATACCCTTTGGTCTATACCTCATTATCAGCAACAAACCTAAGCCCATCATTAAAAATCTAAAATAAGGTACACTCTCTATTAAGTGAAGTTTTAGAGCATGAGTTTCTGACATTCCTGCAGTAAAAAAATTTATTAAGAATAATGCAATTGGAGCAGCCTCTATCCATAAAAACCAAACTGCAAAACCACCCAATATGGCACCAAAATTATTTCCGCTTCCCCCAACAATGACCATAACCCAAATTAAAAAAGTATATCTCATAGGTCTATAGCTTCCTGGTGTAAACAATCCATCTTGTGTAACTAACATTGCTCCTGCAATTCCAACAATTGCTGAACCTAAAATAAAAATCAATAAATGCTGTTTAACAACATTTTTTCCCATAGCATTAGCTGCTTCCTCATTATCTCTTATGGCTCTCATCATTCTACCCCAAGGAGAGTACAGAGCTTTTTGAGTTAGGATTAATAAAATAATTACTACTGTCAAAAATAACCCTGAATAACAAAGTTTTACAAATACAGACGAGCCTTCAATTACAAGTTGGTTTAATGCAGCTTGTCGATCAGATAAATTAGAAATTAATTCTAATTTTCCAGAATTAAATTTTTCAACCAAATTTATAAACCAATCCGTTGTTTGAAGATCTACCTCGTAAGGGGCTGGTCTTTTAAGTCCAATTACATTT
This sequence comes from uncultured Pelagibacteraceae bacterium, assembly GCA_902536575.1. Taxonomy (GTDB): domain Bacteria; phylum Pseudomonadota; class Alphaproteobacteria; order Pelagibacterales; family Pelagibacteraceae; genus Pelagibacter. The sequence goes on from CACAYA010000007.1 coordinate 25,949, forward strand.
TTAACACCTCTAGTTAACCAGTCTTCATGTTTTATAATTGCTATGACAATTTCTGATATTAAAAGAGTAGCGATAGCTAAATAGTCTGCTCTCAAGCCTAAGGCTACTTTTCCGACTATAAACGCTAATCCTCCTGCAAAAAAAGCACCAACAATCCAAGAAAAAATAATTGGTAATCCAAACCCACCAAGAAAACCTGTTTTAGCTGGATTGACATCTTCAATTGCTTCAATACCAGGTTCTGCCGTAAACCTTATTAATAAAATTCCTGATATTATAAGAACTGCAATAGCATAAGTTCTAACTTTTGACTTTTGAAAATTTTTTAAGATAAAGCGAATAATTAATACCAGTGCTATAATAAGCCATAGGCACATCAAGATATCAAAACCCCCTGCACTCCAAGCCTCTTGGACTGGATCAACAGAAATTAAAACTGCAGCCAATCCACCAAGAGCAGTATATCCCATAATTCCAAAATTAATTAATCCTGCATAACCCCACTGAATGTTTGCACCCATTGTCATTACAGCTGAGATTAAACACATATTGAAAATTGATAGTGCGATATTCCAAGATTGAAAGACACCAACAAGTATAATCAAAACCATCATGATGCTATAAGCAGCAATAACATTTAAATTTTTTCTCACAGTACCTTCCCTTTAAATATCCCAGATGGTCTATAGAGTAATACAATTACTAATATCGAAAATGAGACTGCAAATTTATAATCTGTAGATAATAACTGAACTAAACTCTCAGGTTCCATACTTTCAGGCAATATATACATAAAAAATTTCTTATATGCATAAGTTAGAAATATTTCAGAAAAAGCAATCACGTATCCTCCTAAAAATGCACCAAATGGATTTCCAATTCCTCCAACTATAGCAGCCGCAAATATTGGAAGCATATTGTTAAAATAAGTAAAAGGTTTGAAACTTTTATCTAATCCATACAAGGCTCCACCTATAGTTGCTAAAATTCCTGCAATTATCCAGGTTATCATTACAATTTTTTTAGGATCTATTCCTGAAAGTAAAGCTAAGTCTTCATTATCTGAATAAGCTTTCATGCTTTTACCAGTTTTGGTTTTATTTAAAAACCAGAACAACAAAGACACTAATACAATTGTAACTAATACAGTAATTACTTGTGTTGATTTCAATGCAAGACCTTCATTAAGTCCTGTCATTTCTTTAAATTCTCTAGCTTTAATTATAAATTTTTCTCCATCAAAAAATCTTTGGTCTGAAGGTCCAATAATAATTCTAACCACTGCTTGAGTAACAAACATTACTCCAATACTAACCATAGCTAATTGCACAGGTGGGCTTTTATTAACTCTGTAATATTTAAATACAAATTTATCTATCGAAAGCATATAAATTATCATAAATAAAATTCCAAAAGGAATAGCTATTAATGCTGTTGGTAGCACTCCTAAAGATATTCCTAGAGACTGAAAATACCAGGTGAACAATATTGTTACCATGGTACCAAAAGACATCATGTCTCCTGTTGCAAAATTAGCAAATCTTAAAATTCCATAAATTAAAGTAACAAAAATTGCACCAAGAGCTAATTGAGAACCATATGTAAGTGCAGGTATAAAAATATAATTTAATAAAAGAATTAATGCATTTAATATATCCACATCAACCTCCCAAAAAAGAGCTTCTTACTCTTTGATCGTTTAATAACTCATTACCTGTACCTGAATAACGATTTTCTCCAGTTACCAAAACATAACCTCTATCAGAAATGCTTAGTGCTTGTTTGGCATTTTGTTCAACCATTAGAATTGCTACATCGTTTCTTTTGACTTTTACTATATGATCAAATAATTCATCCATTACAATTGGAGAAACACCAGCAGTAGGCTCATCAAGCATCAAAACTGTTGGTTTAATCATCAGAGCTCTACCAAGTGCAACTTGTTGTCTTTGACCGCCTGATAGTTCACCCACTAATTGGTTTCTTTTTTCTTTTAAGATTGGGAATAATTCATAAATTTCTTCTATTATATTTTCTATTTCTTCATTTAATAGAAATGCTCCCATTTCTAAGTTCTCTTCAACTGTCATACCGGCAAAAACGTTTTTGTTTTGAGGAACAAAAGAAATACCCTCTTTGACTCTATCTTGTGGAGATAGATTTGAAATATCCTTACCGTTAATTTTAATTGATCCAGATTTTAAATTTAATAAGCCTAACATAGCTTTCATGGCAGTCGACTTACCTGCTCCATTAGGACCGAGAATTGATACTATTTCTCCTCTGTTAACATTTACCGTGCAAGAACTAATAATATCAGGACCGTTTCCATAACCTCCTGTCATTTCTATTCCCTCAAAATAGGCCATTAGTTATGATCCTTAATTTTAGATCCTCTTCCAAGATAACTCTCTATAACTTTTTCATCTTTTTTTGCATCTTCCACAGATCCTTCGAATAAAACTGAACCTTCAGCCATTACAATTACAGGGTCACATAATCTTCCAATAAAATCCATATCATGTTCAATCATACAAAAAGTGTATCCTTTTTCTTTATTCAATTTTTCTATTGCACTCCCCAGATCTTTTAAAAGTGTTCGGTTAACTCCTGCACCAACCTCATCAAGAAGCACTAATTTAGCATCAACCATCATTGTTCTTCCAAGCTCTAAAAGTTTTTTCTGTCCTCCAGATAAATTACCAGCTAATTCATTCGATAAATGACCAAGATTAAGAAAATCAACAACCTCTTTAGCTTTTTCTTTTACCAATTCTTCCTCTTCAGAAACTAAACTTGGTTTTAATAATGCTGTCATAAGCTTTTCTCCAGACTGGTTACCAGGTACCATCATTAAATTTTCTAATACTGATAGATTAGAAAATTCATGTGCTATTTGAAAAGTTCTTAATAATCCTTTAGAAAATAATTCAAATGAAGGGACATCTGTTATATTTTCATCGTCAAAAATTACTTCACCACCTGAGGACTTTAAATTTCCTGCAATCAAATTAAATAATGTTGTCTTACCCGATCCATTAGGTCCAATAATTCCTGTAATAGTACCTCTTGAAACTTTTAAAGAGCAATCCGAAACAGCAGCTAATCCACCAAAATATTTTGATAAATTTTTAATTTCTAAAATATTTTCTGACATTCAGTCTATTTATTTAATCTTCGATGAATGCTATTTAAAGTTTTTTCAAGTGATTTATAAAATCCAGCTTTTGATAACTCTTTAACACCTTGCTCGTTTAAACCTTTTGGAGTTTGAGACTCTTTAACCAAAAACTTTAAATTTTCTTTTGAATTTTTAACTGCATCTTCAGATAAGGCTAAAAATAACGACGTAATATATTTTTGAGCATTATCTCTCTTTACGCCTCTTTTAACTAACCAATCAGTCATTACTCTCAATAATTCATAAAACGGAGCCATCATGCCAGAAGTTGTCCAAAAGTTAATTGAAGATTTCTCTTTTTTAATTTCAACAGTTGTTCCTAAATTATTAAAAAACTTCTTAACTTTAATATTTGGGGGACAAACAGGTACTGGTCCTTTCTTTAAGGAAATTGGTGGTAAAGGTATTGCTCTAACTATTTTAGCTTTAACTTTTATAGCTTTTTTTAATTGTGATAATGTAATCGTAGAAATAAAACTTATTACTGTCTGTTTGGACTTGAATTTTAAGTTTTTAATAATTTTTTCACCCACGCTCGGGGTAACTGATAAGAAAACCCAATCTGATTGGTCTACAATTTGTTGATTAGTTTTAGCAATGGTAATTTTCTTAAATTTTGCCTTTAAAGCCTTAGCTATTTTTGTATTTCTTGGAGAAATTATTATTTTCTTAAAGGAAATTTTAGAAGTACAAATTCCAGTAATTACTGAAGACGCTATTTTGCCAGTGCCAATAAATCCTAAATTCATAAAGTTTTGATTACTTTATATTGATTATATTGAATTAATTAACAAAAAAAGAGCCTCTAATTCTCAACAATTCCCTGCTTAATTCTTTATTTTCTTTGAAAGGTTTTCGTCCATGAAGCCAGAAATAATTATTAGCTATAACAGAATGACCGACTGGTAATTTAGTAATTATTTTATTTTTACTTTCCTCTAAGGCGTCAGACAATTTTTGTAAAAAATTTCCCTGTTCCATGTTTTTAGGTTCTGGAAACTGATCTATGTATGAAATTTTAGGTCTTCCTTCTTTATCAAAAGAAAAAACTGGATGCTCTACCTTATAATCAATATTTTTACTCTTAGGCGACCCCCAAATAAAATCTTGTTGACCAACAGGATCATTGGATAAATCATCACAATGCTCCCAATCATCTAAATGTAACATTGCAGTTTCACCACCTTGTACATTATGCTCCTCTAGTTTAGTCATAACTAACCAATCTGTAACTTCCTTTACATATGTTCCATCTGTATGTAAATCCATATTTCTGTAAGCTTTTCTCAAATAAGAGTCACTAGCATCTTCATGCCTTACATGAAATCTAGCATAGTATTTTCCTGCCATTGAATCATGATTTGGAATTCCAATAAGGTGAGCTATAGCAGTTGACAATTTTACTAAAAATTTATCATTAGTTTTTGTTGAAATATTTTTAGGACCGATAATAAAGCAACCAGTTGATCTATCTCGGAGTATCGAATTGATTAACTTACTTAGTTTATTGTTAGTTAAATCGTCAAGACTTTTCGCAATTGTAAATCTAGTAAATGGTTTAAGTTCTAGCGCTGTAAGATCAAATTTATTAAAAGGAAAAATTAATTTTTTTACGATTTCATCATCTAATTGAATATTTAATATTCTACTAGAGTCTTTGTGGTTATGAACTTCTATACCCTCAATTTTTTCCATACTTAATTTTAAGTTAACTTAAATAATAAATCAATTTGAATTAAAAATAGTTGTTAATTGCTGCCATACATAAGGCAGAAAAAACTGTGGGATAAACATAATTTTGTTTAGACACAAAGAATACAACTAATGACAATACGACAACAATTATTCTACTTAAATAACTTGCGTCAATAAGAACACCAGCAGGAAAGATAATTGTTCTCGCTATTAGTGCTGCTAAAGTTGCATAGGCTAAACAATTAAACCATTTAAATAATTTTGAAGTTTCTTTAATTCCCCGTGAGCTTACAGCCCCAAGAAATCTTGAAATAAAGGTTGCTAATGAAGTAACTAAGATTGCATAAAAAATACTAACTGACATTTAGTTCTCCTATTAGATATGCAATTGTTCCACCAATTATGCCTCCAAGTAAAATAGACCATTCTGGTGATAAAAAATAAAAAATTGGTCCTAATATTGTTCCAAGTATAACTGACAATGTAATTTGTATTGTTTTTGAGGCTCCCACCATCATGCATAAAAAATAAACTGGATTTAAAATAGCTAATCCCATCATCATATCTTTATTTAAATACTCTGAAAAATAAAAACCTATAAAAGTACCTAAAACTGCTACGCTCCAAGTTGCACTACCTATCCCAATCCAAAAATCAATTCTTTGTTCTTTGGGAACTGTCTTATAGTTACTTTTCATTATCAACCAAGCAGATACAGCAATAAAATGACATGAAAAGTAATATTTCCATTTAGGTTGATTTTTGTGCATCATTAGTGGAAACAAAGAAACCGCCATTGGATAAAGCCTAGCATTAACAAACCAAACTGCTAAAAAAATATTTAACAAGGATGCTCCGACTAATAATGACTCTGCCATTACTAATGAACCTGGCAAAGCATAAGTTAACATTGTAGAAAAAATACTTTCTTGAATATTAAAACCTAAATTTTTAAGTAAGGCTCCTATTGCGATGAAACAACAGCCCAAAGCAATTGCAGGACTATCAGGTGAGAGAATTGATTTATATCCCTTAAAGAAAAACTGCTTATTGATCATTAGCCACCAAGGAATAGTCGACCAACATCAGGATTTTTAAGTAAATCATCTCCTTTGCCAGCTATAGCAGTTTCACCTGATACTAAAACGTATCCTATATCTGCAAACTCTAGTCCTTTTTTAGCATTTTGTTCAACAAGAATGATTGTTTTTTTTTCATTTTGCTGAAGATCTCTTAAAATTTCAAAAACCATATCAATGTATCTCGGTTCTAATCCAATCGAAGGCTCGTCAACTAATAAAACCGATGGTTTCATCACAAGGGCTCTGGAAATTTCTAACAATCTTCTCTCACCCCCTGATAAAACTTTTGCTGGCTGATTTCTTCTATTTCTTAATCTTTCATATTTCTCAAAAATTCTTTCTGCTTCTTGGTAAGACTCATCTGTATTTTCTTTTATGTATCCACCCATTAATAAGTTTTCCTCAACTGTCATATCAGGAAAAACTGAATTATCTTGAAGTATATAAGCTATTCCTACAGATTTTAATTTTTCTGCTGGTGTTAAATTTGTAATTTCTTTGCCATCAATTTCTATTTGACCTGAGAAAATATTAGTAAATCCATAAATAGAATGCAGAATTGTAGATTTTCCAGCTCCGTTTGGACCTATTAAACATAAAGACTGTGCCTTGTTAACAAACAAATCAAAATTATGCAAAATTTCCATTTTTCCATAACCAGCATTTAAACCTTTAATAGTTAAATGTATTTCATTTGGTGATAATTTTTTTAATTCTTCTGGACCAGGAGCTTTTCCTAATACTTCATACTGATTTGCCATTATTGAGCTCCTAAATATGCGTCTATTACACGTTTGTCATTTTTAATTTCATCAGGTGAACCATTTGCCAACATTTTTCCGTGTGCTAAACAGAAAATATTTTCAGCAAGTTGCATGATTACTCTCATATTATGTTCAATAACTAAAAGAGTAATTCCAAAATCTTGGTTTACTTTAATTAACCTATCTATAATTCCATTAATCAATGTAGGATTAATTCCAGCTGTTGGCTCGTCTAATAATAGCATTTCTGGCTCATTCATTAATGCCATAGCTAGTTCTAATAATTTTTGTTGTCCAAAGGATAAATCCCCTGCTCTCAAATTTCTTTTTTGATATAAACCTACAAAATTTAATAAGTTTTCTGCTTTTTCTGTCAGTTCTTTAGGAATTGTAGAAAAGATCTTCATTAAACTCTCATCACTACCTTTGTGACTGATGAGCATATTTTCTACACAATTTAACTTTCCATAAATTCGAGTTTGCTGAAAAGTTCTTAACAATCCAAGTTTTGCAATAACCGGCACTGGTAATTCAGAAACCTCTTTATCATTAAACCTAATTGAACCATTATCAATTGGGTATGTTCCAACTATTGAATTAAATAATGTTGTTTTACCAGATCCATTTGGACCAATTAATCCAACAATTCTACCCTTTTCAACATTCATTGAAATATCGACATTAGCTTTAACACCGCCAAATGATTTACTTACGTTGCTTACTTCTAAAATACTCATTTAAGCTCCACCTGTGCTTTACGATCTTTCTCATCTACAACTTCGCCAAATCTTTCAGGGTATTTTTCTCTTAACCATCCCATTATCCCCTCTGGGAAATAAATAACGATAACTACAATTAAAACTCCAAGTGCAACATATTGCCAACCTAAAAAGAATGTCCAAAAACCCTCTTTAAAGATATGAAAAACTGTTGCGCCAATTATTGGACCCCAAAGAGTTCCTTTTCCACCCAAGATTGCCATTAAAACCATGAAAACTCCCATCTCTCTTCCATCAAAGGCAACATCGGTTGAGTCAATATATCCAACTAAACCTCCCATGATTCCTCCGGCAAGACCACAAAAGAAAGCTGATATCATCCAACCAACTATTTTATATTTCATCGTTTGAATTCCCATGGCCTCAGCCTTATCTTCATTATCCCTAATTGCATTTAATATTAATTTAAATCTAGTTGTGTAAATTCCTCTGACAGCTATGAAAGTAAGTATTAAAACAAAAAAGCTTAGAAAATAAAAAAATTCACCTCGTGACTCTAAACTTCCTACATCAGGAAAAGGTGGAGTTGTGAAACCTTGTCCAGCTCCAATGATTTCAATTCCTCCAGAAATTTCACCTGCTGCAACACCCAAACCTAATGTACAAATAGCAAAGTAATGTCCTCTAAGTCCCAAAATAGAGTACCCAATTAAGCCTGCTACAATAGTTGGCACAACTGCCGCAACGATTAATCCAACAGCCATCCCTTGAAAAAATTGTGCAGGAGTATGTACAAATGTTTTTTCACCACCACTTTCAGTCCATTCAGCTAGTGGGAAAAACATACCAACCTGGACAGAGGCACATAAATACATACCAAGGCCATAAAAGAGTATATTTCCAAATGAGTTATACCCCATTTCACCACCTTGAATATTCCATGTGGTTGCTAAAACTATTAATACACAAAGGATAGATAACTGTACTTTGAAAGCTGGAAACAAGAATGGAGCGGCTATACCAAAAATTAAAATTCCACTATATAAGAGTATATTATTTTTGTTCATAAAGATTTAATATTTTGTTTCTAAAATTTTGGTTAATTGTAAAATAATGACCATCTTCCTCGTGAACACTTGAACCATTTGAATGATATTCATCTAAATGTTTCTTAAATTTTACTATATCTACTTCTATTAATTTACCTTGATTGTCTTTAATTTTAACCTTTCTCATTTCAAGTACTCTCTTTTTCTAGAAAGTTTAAATCTTCTATAAACTAGTATTAAAACTAATAATAAAAATACTGATCCAATTCTAAATTCGGTACCAAGTATATAATCTGCAAATTCTTCAAAAACACCTAAGCCCATTCCTGACATTGCAACTCCAGGTAAATTTCCTAATCCTGCAATAATTACAATCATAAAAGATCTTATTGTATAAGGAAGTCCCATATATGGGTGAATTGTAAAAGTAATTGAAATTAATGCTCCAGCAACACCACAAAGAGCTGCATTAATACCAAAAGTTGCTGCATAAACCTTTTCTGTATCTACACCCAGTATCTTTGCTGCTCTTGCATTTTGTGCTGTAGCTCTGATCGCACGACCAAGTTTAGATTTTTTCATGTAAATTACTAAACAAATTGCGAATAAAATGCTTATAAAAGCTGAAAATATTTTTGAATTTGGTAGCACTACATTACTATTAAATAACATAGTTGTTCCATAATCTGAATTTGCAAGAACAACGTCTGCTCCAAATGCAAAGTTCATTAATTGCATGAACAGAATACTTATTCCAAAAGTTGCTAAAATAGAGATAAATAAATCTCTATCTACAACTTTATTAATTACAAGTTTGTAAATTGCTATACCTACAAAGAACATTATTATTGGTGATACAATCACTCCCCATGCTGGGTGAATGCCGTAAAGATACATAAAATAAGCAATGTATCCTCCTAAAATAACCAGATCCCCTTGAGCAATATTAATTATATTCATTACTCCCCATTGAAGCGCCATACCATAAGCAATCAATGCAAATAAAATTCCAAGTAAAATTCCATCCAAACATGCTTGAACAGAAATCATTGGGTATTGAAAGACCATGAAATCCATAATGAGTCCTATAAAAAAATACCCCCTATATATATTATATTAGGGGGTATTTATAGATTTGTTTATCTTTTAGACCACGAAGGAATTGGGTGAATCAACTTAGCTGAAGCCCATTTAGTTGGAGCAACAACTTTGTTTTCACATTTTCCTCCATCATCACACATAACTTGGAAAAGTACCATTGGCTTATCAACATTCTGACCACCTTCAGCAAATTTTATGTTTCCATAAAAAGTTTGCATGTTAGTAGCTGCAAGAGCATCTCTTACTTTCTTTTGATCAAAAGAATTTGCTCTTTCAAATGCATCTTTAAATACCAATAGAGCAGCTGATGATTCTGCTGCTTGATATGGTGGCGCATAACCAAACTCTTTAGTAAAGTCTGCATCATAAGTCATACCATCTTTAAAGAAGTCATCTTTATAAGTTAGTGTTTTATGCCATTGAGAAGCACATAAAGCATATTGTGAGTTTTTACCATGTTGTTTTGATAATTTAGCAGCATCACAGTGAGTCATTGCTAACATTGGAACATCTACTTTCATCTCAGATATTTGTCTGATTGCAGTTAGAGCGCCTTTTGTATGACCTGAAACAACTAATACATCTGGTTTCATTTGCTTCACTTTTACTAAAGTAGCTGCCATATCATTTAGCTCTTTTGGTAATTTATCATCAATTACCTTTTTAGAGCCAGTTCTTTTAATTGCATCTAAAACTCCAAGTCTTACGTCTTGAGAAAACGCATCTTGTTCAAATGCCATTGCAACTGTAACACCTTTTCCATTATTCTTTTCCACTGCTAAATCTATAGCAACATCAAGATATAAGTTAGCAGGAGCTAAAACTGCAAATAGATATTTGTAACCTTTTGTAAACAAAGATCTAGACGCACCATTTGCTTCTACCATTGGAACACCATACTTTTCTGTAACTGGAGCTATTGCTTTAGTTAATCCTGAACTGTATGGACCAAGCATAAACTCTACACCATCTTGTGAAATTAATCTTTCAGCAAGCTGAGCTGCTCTTTTTGGATTTGACTCATCATCATAATAGATAATATCAAACTTATAAGTCTTACCACCAACTTTAACACCCCCCATGTTGTTAATTCTATCAACGGCCATGTTATAACCATTTTGAGTATGAACACCATTAGAAGAGTATTTACCAGTTAATGAAATTGCTGCACCTAAAACAATTTTATCTCCTACAACTTTCGCAAAAGATACGACTGATGTTGATAATAAAATTACAGCTGCAGAAATAAAACTTAAAATTATTTTATTTATTTTCATTTTTATTTCCTCTAGTTATTAATTAATTAATAATTAATTTAATAAAGAATTTGATATAATTGCAAGTGGCAATAAAGACCAAATATTACTAGTAATGTTGAGTTAAAACGATAATAAGTGCAATTATTAGTAATACACCCGCAGAAATTGTATTTATTGTTCTTGGTTTTGTTTTTATCCAACTAATTAACTTTTGTGCTAATAAAGCATAACCAATCAAAGATAAAAAATCTAAAACAACATATGTTGTAATTAAAATCAAAAACTGAATTAAATAATTTTCATTAAAATCAATAAACTGTGGAAAAATTAAAGGAAAAAACATCCAAGCCTTTGGGCTTGTTCCAGCCACTAGAAAACCATCTTTAAAGAATGAAAAGAAATTTTTTTTTGAGAAATTTTTGCTTGAGTCAATATCTTTAGGTCGAGAATTATAAATATCAAAAGCTAGATATAAGATATAAGCAACACCTACCCATTTAAATATATTTAAAAATTGAGAATTTTCAGAAAAAAATGATCCAATAACAAAAATTACTAAAGTCGCTTGAATAATATTTGCGCTAATATCTCCAAATGCAGTCCAAATACATTTTTGAACCCCATAATTCATGGAATAAGAAACAATGACAATTCTTGGTGGTCCTGGGGTAATAAATAAAAAAAGAATTATTTGTAAAAATAAAAAATAATTGAGGGGGAACATTTTGAAGATAGTCCTTAAAAACCGGGAGCTAAAGATGGCTAAGAAGGACTATCTAGATCATAATATCAGAGACAAAAAAAAATGCATTAAATTTTTATTTCAATTATAAGGGATTTATGAAAAAAAAAGGTCGCATTCCTATCACCAGAGTAAAAAATCCAGAGCCAGATGTAACTGACCCAGATTGGATTATTTGGGCAGCCTGGGCTGACAGAATTACTTTTGAGGAAATAGAAAAAAAAACTGGAAAAACAGAGTCTGAAGTAATCAAGATAATGAGAAGATCTATAAAACCAACTTCTTTTAGATTATGGAGAAAAAGGGTTAATCAAAAAAGTATAAAACACAGAAAAAAGTTTGAGTACTCTAGGAAAGAAATAACTAGTAAAATTAAAAAAGGTGACTATTTGTAGTTTATGAAAAAAATTACAATTTATACAGGTCCATTTTGTAATTACTGCGATGCAGCAAAAAGATTGTTTGCTAGAAACAATGCGCCTTATAATGAAATCGATATTTCAAAAGTTGATGGTGCCATGGATGAAATGATTAAAAAAGCCAATGGTAAAAGAACTATTCCTCAGATCTTTTTTGATGATCAGCACATTGGTGGTTATGATGAGACGAGAGCTCTCGAAAAAGAAAATAAGTTGTTGGATTTACTTAAATAAATTATTTTATAGTAATTGTAACTACTGGTTCGTCAATTGAAAATCTGCAAACTCCAGCACCTGCATCATTAGTAACTTCTTCAGCTACAATAGAGTCTTGTGTTCCAAAAGCCATATCAATAGTTGGTGAAATTAAGCCAACTGTATATGGTGAAGACAAAGCATAAATTAATGCAACTTGGTCGCTAGAAACCGTGTCTCTCATAGTTTGCATTGCAACTGCAGAAACTAATTGGCTTGCATTAGCAGGATAATTCCAACCCGCATCATCTACTTCCGCATTAGTGCATGTAGCATCTTTACATTGTTTAAACTCATCATTATCACTTGTCTCACCTTGTTGTTTTCCATTAGTCATGTACAAAGTCATTTCAGCTTTAGTTCCACCTTCAGCAACTGCAGGTTTGTGCGTATATTTTCTATTTGCTTCTGTTCTAGATGAGTCTTCACCTGAACCATACATTTCATCTGTAGTAGTAATAGTTACACAATTATCTGTATCATCGCTCTCAGTAGTATCAATTGCAGCAGCAGTTCTAAGAGTCATTTTTCTATTAATATGGAACCTTGCGTGAGTATATGTTTCTCCCAAAGGAAGTAATGCAGGATTTCCAAAAGTACCTGCAACAGCTCCAGCAGCAACTGATGCTATGTCAACCTCTACGCCAGCTGTACTTTCTCCAATTACAACTGCATTTTGACATTGTGTAGTCGATGAAGAAGTATCATCAAAATCACCCGCTGTATGGCCTGTACATAATTCAACTTTATGCATTAAAACTTTATAAACATCAGCATCGCCTTTTACTTCAGCCGCATTTAAAGAAAAATTGTTTATTAATAATGAAAATAAAACAATAAATAAAAATTTTAATTTTTTCATAATTAATCTGCTCTTGAAATTGTTGATAAACCTTTAAACTCAACCATAATTTTGTTGTTTCTTTTTACTTTAGCTAGCATTTCACCTGACATATCTTTTTCTGTTTTCCAAATATCGCTACTCACTCCATCTTGAGCTGTAGCACCTTCTCTTGGAGGATGAACAAACAAAATTTTTGCATACCATTCGTCTTTTAAACCTTTTTTATCTTTATCATCATAAGCGGCTTCAACAGCTATATGAGGTGTTAAGAGTAAGTCTGCCCCAATTTTAGAACCTTTAATATCATCTCTTGCAACACCGTCCCATTTATAAGTGTTATAAAAGATATCTGCCCAATGTAAGTAAGGGACTTGAGAAGAAAGTTCAATAGTATAACCATCTAATACTTCTTCATCCACACTTCCATTGTCAATTTTTTTATAATAGTTTGAAGTTAGTCCCATTACAGCATTTTTAATCTCACCACCGATACTCGTTCTAGTATTTCCATAATGATCATAATCCAAAAATGCATTAAAACCTGTTAGTGTGAAGGTATCATCACTTAAAAATCTTTTACCAATACCAAGATTTCCAACATATCTTTCTTTGTTCATCTTTTCAGTATTAAATAATGAGAACTGGACAAATGTATTTTCGTTATTAGCTTTATTTAATTCTCTTACTCCTAGAATGCTAAAATCAGGCTTATAGTTTTCTCTTAATTGAACACTAACTTCTGTTGTTCCATCACCTGGAATTAAATTTGAAATATAATCACTTGCTGTTTCTGCAATTTTTTTTGTTATATCCTCTGCCTGACTATTAAGGCTAAATACTAATGTAAGAAGTACAACTAAAATTTTTTTCATAAGGTTAATTTTTAACAAAATAAATTTAAATTAAAATAAAAAACGAACCCAATTTAGGCAATGTTTACTATTTTGGCTTAAAAATTAAGCAAACCCCATTATTACAATACCTTTTCCCTGTAGGTTGTGGTCCATCTTCAAAGATGTGACCATGATGCCCACCACAATTTTTACAATGATATTCAGTTCTAGCGTAACCAATGTGATTATCTGTTTTGGTCTCAAATACATCAGGTAAAGACTCATAAAATGAAGGCCAACCTGATCCACTCTCATATTTTGTTTCAGAATCGAAAAGTTTAATTCCACAATTTGCACAATGAAAACTTCCTTCTCTTTTTTCATGATTTAATTCACTTGTTCCGGCAAGTTCTGTTCCTTCTTCAAATAAAATTAATTTTTGTTCTGCGGTTAAGTTTTGATTAATTTTTTTTACCATGATTAAATATACTTAGCACAAGATTGGTGTAACATAGAGTGTAATTCAACTAATTTATCAAAATCTTTATTATATCCTCCTCCTAAAACACCACATATTGGAATTCTTTTAGAAAAAAAATTTTCAATAACTGTTTCATCTCTCAATCTTATTCCATTATCTGAAATTTTTAATTTTCCTAATCTGTCATTAAAATGGATATCTACACCCGCTATATAAAAAACATAATCAAAATTTTCTTTATTCAATTCTGTTAAATAATACTTCAATGTTTTTATATAATTCTGATCTTCCAAATTATCTTCTAGTTCAACATCTAAATCACTAATTGATTTTTTTGCTGGATAATTTGTCTTTGAATGCATACTAAATGTAAAAACATTTCTATTTTCTTTGAATATATCTGAGTTACCATTTCCTTGGTGTACATCTAAGTCTACTATAAGAATTTTATTAGCTAAACCTCTGTTGATTAGGTAATGAGCAGCAACAGCAACATCATTGAACACACAGTACCCAGCACCACTATTATAATTTGCATGGTGGCTTCCTCCAGCAGTGTTACAAGCAATCCCATAATTAATAGCAAGTTTTGAAGCAAGAACTGTTCCACCAGTTGCAACAAGGGATCTTTGTATAACACTATCTACTAAAGGAAATCCTATTTTTTTTACTCCTTCTTTACTTAAAGTTTTATTTTTAATATCAAAAATATATTCTTTAGAATGTGCACAATTTAAAGTCTCTACTGAACAAGGATAAGGCTTATGAAACTTTTCTACTATTTTATTTTTAATCAAATAATTAGCTAATTCGCCAAACTTATTGATTGGAAATTTATGATCATCACCAATTTTTGCAAAATAATCTTCATGATTTACAACTGGCAATTCCATTATTACTCTAACACTCGAACAGGCTTCCCATTCACACAAGCCTCCAAACCTTCAATCATTTGACTATAAAATGTACTGTAATTTTCTGCAGTAACATAACCTATGTGGGGTGTTAGCAACGCATTTGGTAAAAATCTTAATTTGTTGTTTTCTGGTAAGGGTTCCTTTTCGTAAACATCAATTCCTGCACCAGCAATTACATTTGTTGATAGTGCAATAATTAAATCATCTTCATTAATAATCTCGCCTCTTGAGGTATTAATAATAAACGATGTTTTTTTCATATTATCAAACTCTTTTATAGTAATACAATCTTTGTATCTTTCGCCACCTTGAACATGGATAGATAAAAAATCAGAATTTTTTATTAAGTCTTCTTTACTACACGGAAGCACATCTAATTCCTTACAAGTATCAAGATTTAAATTTTCACTCCATGCCATAACTTGCATGCCAAAAGCTTTTCCAATTTTAGCAACTTGAGATCCAACTCGACCAAGACCAATTAATCCAAGAATTTTACCTTTTAACTCAACCCCTAAAGTTGTTTGCCAATATCCTTGGTACATGTTGTCAAATTCTTCTTTAAAGTTTCTGGCTAAGCCCAAAATAAGAGCCCAAGTTAATTCAGGAGTTGGGTTTTTGTTTATGTCTGTTCCACAAACAATTACTTTTCTTTTTTTTGCAGCTTCCAAATCAATAGACTTATTTCTCAATCCGCTAGTGATAACAAATTTTAAACTACTTAAATTATCAATTAAATTTTTAGTAATTGGTGTTCTCTCTCTCATTATTAGCAAAGCCTCAAAATCTAA
>CACAYA010000008.1 GCA_902536575.1 uncultured Pelagibacteraceae bacterium
TTGTTTTTACCATCTCTATTAAATAAGTAATAAATTGTCTAAGAAAAAAAATCTCTTTGGACTATTAATTATTTTTTCAGGTGTCTTTTTTGTTAGTTTTGGAGGCCTTGTAGTGAAATCTTTTAATACTCAAAATCCATGGATAATACTTTTTTGGAGACAATTTTTTTTCAGTATTACAATTGTAATTTTTTTATTATTTACTTACAAAAAAAATATTTCAAAGTTATTTTTAAAATCAAATTTAGTATCAATTTTAATGGGTTTTGGACTGTCTTTTGGTTTTATAGCATTTGTTCATTCAATGCTAAATACTAGTGTTGCAAATGTGAATTTTATCAATACTACTCAAATAATTTTTTTAACAATATTTAGTATAATTTTTCTCAAAGAGAAAATTAATATTAACACACTAATATCAATTATTATTGCTCTAATAGGAATTATTATTATTTTTTATAATTCTGTAAAAGTTGGTGATTTTAAAGGAAACCTAATTGCTTTTTCATTACCGCTATGTTTTGCAGCAGTTGTTATTTTAGTTAAAAAATTTCCAAACGCTGATTTGACAATATCAGGTTTATTAGCATCTATTTTTGTAATGATTTTTGCCTTATTTAATACAGATACTATCGCAATATCAAATCATGATGTTTTACTAGCACTTTTCGCTGGAACATTGCAGACCGCTTTACCTTTTATGTTTCTTATAATTGCTTCAAAATATATTTCATCTACCTTAATTGGACTGGTTATGTTAATGGAGGCTATACTTGGTCCGACATGGGCTTACTTATTCATTAATGATATTCCATCTATTAATGTTTTTGTAGGAGGTATTTTTATTTTATTAGGTGTTGTTTCAAAACTTTACCAAACTTTTTATAAAGAATCACAGCTAAACAAATATAATTAACATTGAAAACGATTTACTTTAGTATATTTTTAAATTATGCAAATAGGAATTGATGTTGGTGCAACGAAAATAGAAACAGTTGTCTTAGAACAAAACGGCCAAGAGAAACACAGATCTAGGACTGCATGTCCCAAAGATTATTTATCAATACTTAATGCTATTAAATCTATAAGCCAAAAATTAGAAAAAGATTTTAAAATGGAATTACCAATTGGAGTTTGTCATCCTGGTATTCACTCGCCACAAACAGGTTTAGTTAAAAATGCTCCAAACTGTTACTGGCTAGAAAAAAAACCGTTTCAAAATGATTTGCGTAAAGCGCTTGGTAAAGAGGTTTTTTGTGAAAATGATGCAAATTGTTTTGCATTATCTGAAGCAATAGATGGTTCAGGAAAAAATTATAAGATAGTTTATGGTATTATTTTAGGCTCAGGAGCTGGAGGGGGACTTGTAATAGACAAACAAATTATAAGTGGTCCAAATGGAGTAGCAGGAGAGTGGGGACATAATCAAATTCCATATTTTGCCGCCAAAAAAGAAAATTTTGACTCAAACAATGCTCGAGAAGCTGAAATTGAAAGTTTTATCTCTGGTCTAGGATTAGCAAAAAGATTTAATAAACTTTATGGAAAAAATTTAAAAACAAATGAGATTTTTGAGTTACACCGAAAGCATGATCTAGACGCAGAAAGATTTATAGATGATTTTAAGGTAAATCTAGCTATGTCTCTTTCAAGTATTATAAATATATTAGACCCTGATGCTTTTATATTTGGTGGTGGAGTTTCCAATGAAATTGATTTTTTAAGTGAAGTCGAGTCTATGGTTAAGAAATTTGTTATAGGAAAAGAATACCAGGGGGTTTTCCTTAAACCTAAGTTTGGTGATGCAAGTGGTGTTAGAGGCGCTGCAAGACTTGGCAGAGTTCTTTCAAATTAAAATCTCAACCAGAAATTGAAAAACACAAATTTTAATTGATTATATTTCAAAAAAAAACTTGTTAAAAAATGTGAAAAAAAAATCAACTGCAAGTTGAATGATTTCTTTTTAATTTACTTTTAGTCTTTCTTCTACCTATAGTTAGTTTTTATATAAAAGTTAAATAACAAAAGGGAAGATATGAAAAAACTTATAATTGCTTTAATTGCATTTGCTTTCACATCAACTTCATCTTACGCAGGTCCTAAAATTGAGGTTCTGCATTGGTGGACATCAGGTGGAGAGGCGGCTGCTTTAAAAGTTTTAAAAGATGATTTTGCTGCTAATGGTGGTGAATGGCTGGACATGCCTGTAACAGGTGGTGGTGGAGACGCTGCTAATGTTGCGTTGAAAGCAAGAATTGTTGCTGGTGATCCTCCATCTGCATCTCAAATTAAAGGTCCTACAATTCAAGAGTATGACCAAGAGGGAGTTGTAGCGCCATATAACATAGATCCAATTGCTCAATCAGAAGGTTGGGATAAGTTATTAGATCCAATGATTGCTGCAGTACATAAATGCAAAAATAACAGCGGACCATATTGCGCGGCTCCTGTAAATATTCACAGAATTGACTGGATGTGGGCTAATAAGGCTGTTTTTGATGCTAATGGTATTTCAGTTCCAACAACTTGGGATGAAGTTAATGCTGCTGCTGAAAAACTTAAAGCTGCAGGAATAATTCCATTTGCTCATGGTGGTCAAGCTTGGCAAGATGCTACAGTTTTTGAAGCCGTTGCTATGGGTATTGGTGGAAACAACTATTATAAAAATTGCTATGTAGATCTAAAGGAAAGTTGTTTAAGAAGTGAGACTACAGTAAAAGTTTTTGACCAAATGAGAAAACTTCAAAGTTATACTGATGAAGGTAGTCCAGGAAGAGACTGGAACGTTGCTACTGGAATGGTAATTGAAGGAAAAGCAGGTTTCCAAATTATGGGTGACTGGGCTAAGGGAGAGTTTACTGCCGCTGGTAAAACACCCGGAGTAGATTATTATTGTTCTCCAACTCCTTCTAATAATGGTTACTTATACAATGTAGATAGCTTTATTTTCTACAAAACAAGTGATCCAGATAAACAAGAAGGTCAAAAATTGTTAGCAAAACTAATGATGGGTAAAAACTTCCAAAAAGTATTTAACCTATACAAAGGTTCTATTCCAGCTAGATTAGATGTTTCAATGGATGAGTTTGACAAATGTGCCAAAACTTCAAACGCTGATATTAAAACCGCAGGTGCTAGTGGTGGACTAGTTCCAAGTTTTGCTCATGGTATGGCTCAAGGAAATACTATGAAAGCTGCTCTACAAGATATAATTACAGAACACTTTAATTCTAATATGTCTTCAGTAGATGCTGCAAACGCATTAGCTGACTCAGTTTTAGCTAATATGTAATTCAATAAAATTAAAAGGCCACTTTTAACTAAGTGGCCTTTTTTTTAATCAAAAAAAATTTAAATGTTTAAGTGGTTAGAAAAAAATTTACCTAAAATTGTAATGGCTCCAGCAGTTGGGTTAATTGGTTGGTTTGTGTATGGTTTTGTGCTTTGGACTTTATATATATCTTTTACAAATTCAAAAATTTTACCAAAATATGAGTTGTGGGGCTTTGGTCAATATGAAAAGCTATGGGCCTCAAGAAAATGGCTTATATCAGTAGATAATCTTTTGGTTTTTACAGCTCTTTTTTTAATTTTTTGTATTGTGATAGGAATTATCCTTGCAATATTTTTAGATCAAAAGATCAGGGCTGAGGGTGTTTTAAGAACAATATATTTATATCCTATGGCACTTTCTTTTATTGTTACTGGGACTGCTTGGAAATGGATTTTAAATCCAACACTCGGTATTCAAAAAATGTTTATTGACTGGGGGTTTGAAAATTTTACTTTTGATTGGCTGGTCAATAGAGAAATGGCAATTTATACCATTGTTATAGCAGGTGTTTGGCAATCAGCTGGTTTTGTAATGGCTTTGTTTTTGGCCGGACTAAGGTCAGTTGAGGACGAGATTGTAAAAGCTGCAAAAATAGACGGCGCTGGTTTATTTACTGTCTATTGGAAAATATTACTTCCTATGATGAGGCCAGTATTTTTCACAAGTTTTGTAATTTTAGTTCATATATCTATTAAAAGTTATGACCTCATAGTTGCCTTAACACAAGGTGGGCCAGGTATTTCAACCACAATGCCAGCTTTATTTATGACACAAGCAGCATTTCATAAAAGCCAAGTTGGATTATCTGCAGCAAGTGCGATGATGATGTTCATGGCTGTAGCTGCTGTAATAATTCCTTATTTATATTCAGAACTTAGAAGAGAAAATGCAAGATAACTATCAATCATCTTCTTATAAAGAACTAGAACAAAAATCTAAATATACAAATATGTTTTTGAGGTGGTTTTTGTATTTTGTTTTAATTCTTTTTGCCTCCTATTTTATTTTCCCTCTTTATGTAATGGTTGTTACTTCTCTTAAAACAATGGAAGAAATTCGACAAGGAACACTTTTAACTTGGCCTAGCTCAATAAATTTTGACTCATGGTTAGTTGCTTGGGGTGGACGAGGTTACGGAGCAGGAGATACTTTTTTAAGACCCTATTTTTGGAATTCAATTAAGATGGTTGTACCTGCTGTTTTTTTTTCAACTTTTATAGGAGCAATGACGGGTTATGTTTTAACTAAATGGCGATTTAAAGGAGATCAGTGGGTTTTCTTATTTTTATTATTTGGGTGTTTTATTCCTTTTCAAGCAATATTACTTCCTATGGCTAGAACCTTGGGAACTTTAGGAATATCAAATTCAGTTGTAGGACTTGTCTTAGTTCATACAGTTTATGGAATTCCATTCACCACTTTATTTTTTAGAAACTATTATATCTCAGTACCAACTGAATTAGTGAAAGCTGCAAGAATAGACGGGGCAGGTTTTTTTAAAATATTTTTTAAAATTTTACTTCCTATTTCTGCACCAATAATAGTTGTAACTGTTATTTGGCAATTTACCCAAATCTGGAATGACTTTTTGTTTGGATCAACTTTTTCATTTGGAGAGGCAGCACCAATTCAGGTTGCTTTAAATAATATGGTTTTATCAAGTACAAGTGTTAAAGAGTATAACGTCGATATGGCCTCAGCAATTATCGCTGGAATACCAACACTTATTGTATACGTTTTAGCAGGAAAATATTTTATTAGAGGATTAACTTCAGGAGCTGTGAAAGGATAAGCATGAAAACTTTAAAAATTGAGGAACTATCAAAAAACTTTGGAACGACTGAGGTATTAAGAAAAATTAATTTAGAAATTGATGAGGGAAATTTTTTAGTACTATTGGGACCCTCTGGATGTGGAAAGTCAACTTTATTAAATATTATTGCGGGGCTTGAAACAATTAATGAGGGAAATGTTTTTATAGATGATTATAATGTTAGTAAAGTAGAGCCAAAAGATAGAAATATTGCAATGGTATTTCAATCTTATGCACTCTATCCATCCATGAATGTAAAAGAAAATATGGTTTTTGGTCTTAAGCAAGCCAAAACCTCAAAAGAAAAAATTGAAGAACAATTGGAAAAAGTTTCAACATTTTTACAGGTAGATAAATTATTAGAAAGAAAACCATCTCAGTTATCTGGAGGTCAAAGGCAGAGAGTTGCTATTGGTAGAGCTTTAGTAAGAGAGCCAAGAATTTTTTTATTTGATGAACCATTATCAAATTTGGATGCAAAATTAAGAGTAGAGATGAGAAGAGAAATAAAAAAACTTCACCAACAATTAAAAACTACTGTAGTCTATGTGACTCACGACCAGACAGAGGCAATGAGTTTAGGAACAAAAATTGCCATAATGAATCACGGAGTAATTCAACAAAATGATACTCCAGAAAATATATATAATAAACCTAGTAATACTTTTGTAGCAGATTTTATTGGATCACCATCGATGAATTTAATCAAAGGCAAATTAATTGAAAATTCAAATAATATTTCATTTATTGCTGATGGATCAACTTTAGAAGTTCCAATTAATAATTATGACTTCATAGAAAAGTCAGATTTAAATAACAAAGAAATACATTTTGGAATTAGACCAGAGCATATTTATTTTAAAAAATTAAATGAGGAAGACTTTGATATTAATCTACGAGCTGATTTAAGTGAGTATATTGGTCATGAACAAATAGTCACATTAGACTATTCAAATCAAGAAATTCTAGCAAAATTCCCATCTACAATTAAGATTGAACTTGAAAAAGAAATGAAATTATATTTTGATTTAAAACATACATCTTTATTTGATTTTAAGACAAAAGAAAGACTTTAATTATGAAGGTAACGTACTCAGATTTAAAAAATAAAAGAGTATTTATTTCTGGAGGTGGTTCTGGAATTGGAGCTACTATTGTTGAATATTTTTGTGAACAAAAAAGTGAAGTTTACTTCATAGACATTGACATTAAATCATCTAATAAATTAATTAAAAAGATAAAAAAAAACGGATTAAGAGTTCCTAAGTTCATTGAATGTAATATTTTGGATGTTAAAAAATTACAAAATATTATTAAAGATATCATTTCCAAAAAAGGTGCAATTCATTGTTTAATTAATAGTGCTGCAAATGATGATAGGCACACTACAGAACAAGTTGATGAGAAGTATTGGGAAAATAGAATGGGAATTAATTTAAAACATTATTTTTTTGCTGCACAAGCAGTTGTAAAAGGTATGAAAAAAATCAAATCAGGATCTATTGTTAATCTGAGTTCAGTATCATGGGTATTAGGAGAAGGGGATAAAGTTGTTTATGAAACGGCAAAATCAGCTGTGATCGGTTTAACTAGATCTTTCGCTCAAGAATTTGGAAAATACAATATTAGAACTAATTCTGTCATACCAGGCTCAATTGCTACAGAGAGACAGATAAAGCACTGGCTTACACCTAAATACAAAAAACTTATATTAGATAGTCAGGCAATTAAAAGACAACTTAAACCAGATGATGTAGCTAGCTTGGTATTATTTTTATCATCAGATCAGTCTTCAGGGTGCACAAAGCAAAGTTTTGTTGTTGATGGTGGAATAACTTAATTCTAAGTAAAAAATAATTTTTATTAATTTATAAGATATAAAATTTAAAGATTTGATAAAATAGATTTAGAACATTCAATAGTATTGCTTTCACCACCCAAATCTTTAGTTCTATTTTTTTCATTTTTTAAAGTCTCTTCAATAGCTGTTACAATTGAATTTGCAGCTTCTTTTTCCCCCAAATAATCTAACATCATTGCACCAGACCAAATTTGTCCAACCGGATTAGCAACTCCTTTTCCTGCTATATCAGGTGCAGAACCATGTACTGGCTCAAACAATGACGGGTATTTATTTTCTGGATTAATATTACCTGATGGAGCAATTCCAATAGTTCCAGTGCAAGCTGGTCCCAGATCAGATAAAATATCTCCAAATAAGTTTGATGCCACAACTACATCAAACCATTCAGGGTTTAAAACAAATCTTGCTACCAAAATATCAATGTGAAATTGATCAGTGTTAATTTCAGGATAATTTTTTTTCATTTTTTCAAAACGTTCATCCCAAAATGGCATGGTGATCGAAATACCATTCGACTTTGTCGCATTTGTTAATTTTTTTCTTTTTCTTATTTTTGCTAATTCAAAAGCAAATTTTTGAACTCTATCAATTCCATGAGCTGACATAATTGTTTCTTGAATGGCTATTTCACGATCTGTATTTTTGTACATTCTTCCACCAACAGATGAATATTCTCCCTCAGTGTTCTCCCTAACAATCATCATGTCAATATCTCCAGGTTTTTTATTAGCTAATGGTGGATTTACACCTGGGAAAAGCTTAACCGGTCTAAGATTTATATATTGATCAAACTCTCTTCTGAACTGGAGGAGAGATCCCCATAAAGAAATATGATCAGGCAACTGATCTGGCATTCCCACTGCACCGAAAAATATTGCATCATGTTTAATCAGAGTATCTTTCCAATCATCAGGAAGCATTTTTCCGTGCTTTTCATAATAATCACATGATGCAAAATCGTATTCTGTAAAGTTTATTTTAAATTGATGTTTTAAGGCTACATCTTTAAGTACTTTAACTCCTTCTGGCACCACTTCTTTTCCAATTCCGTCTCCAGGAATAGCTGCAATATTATATTCTTTCATAAATGATAGATATACTTCAAAAACTCACAAATGCCATTGTTAAATAATCTTTAAACTTTTAAACATTCATTGTTTTGCCAAATTTTATTTGTTAATTTTACTTATGAAAAAGTTAGTTCTTACAATTTTACTAAGCATATTTTTTTCTGTTAACTCAAATGCCGCATGCGATGATCCATTAACTGAAGGTGTAGATTATTCTAATTGTAGATTTTCTGATGCACAAGATTTACAAGGAAGCTATTTCCCAAATTCTAATTTGTCTTTTGCAAGTTTTATTCAGGTAAATTTAGACAAAAGCATAATGATGAACTCCAATTTATCATTTGGAACATTTCCCGAGTCTACATTTGTAAGAGCTAATCTGTATGAAACAGTTTCTATAGGTGCCAACTTTGAAAAAACAAATTTCACTGGTGCCAATCTAACAAGAGTGGATTTTATGGGGGCAACTTTAATTGAAGCTAATTTTCAGAACTCAAATTTAATGGAGTCAAACTTTACCTCTTCAAATATAACTAATGCTAACTTTGATGGTGCTAATTTAATTGGTGCAACTTGGACTAATGGACAAACATGTGGTCCAGAGTCAATTGGAACCTGCAATCAATAGTCAATGAACAGTTCTGTTAAGACTGATGATGTAATATTCAATTTTTTTAAGCAAATTTGCGACGAAAAAGATGATCAAAAATGTGTTGAGCTTGGAAAAAGTTGGATAAATGCAATGGAAACTAATTTATCTAATATGGAGGCAAATTTAAATGGTGCTGATAAATTAAAGCACAAAGATGACATTCAAAGTAATAGAGATCATTTGAATAGTTTAAAAAACAAAACCTCCTCTGAGTGGAGAGATTATGCAACTCAATGTATGGTTGAAATTCTAAGTCAAAAATAAAATTAAAAAATTTTTAAGCTTTTCTTTATAACATATATGTAATAGAAAATTTAGAAGGGGGTGTCTTTATAGACTGAGATTATACCCTAAGAACCTGTCCGGTAATTCAGAAAGGGATAAAATGGATAAAACATATTTTATAAGTCAATCATCTTCATTAACTTTAGTAATAATTATAAGTTTAATATTTGTAATCTTTGGAATTTATCACTCAAAAAAATTCCAAGGAATAAATAATTATTTAACCGCGAATAGAAATATTGGTTTGTTTTCACTTACAACAAGTTTGGTTGCATCAGCTTTAGGAGCTTGGATTTTATTTGGACCAGCTTCAGCCTCAACATGGGGCGGTATAGGAGCAGTAATTGGTTATGCATTAGGAACTGGTTTTCCGATGATATTTTTGATTTATTTAGGAAAAAAAATTAGATCAGACTTTCCTAAAGGCTCTTCACTTATTGAATATATGAGACAAAAATTTGGTAAAAGTTTATTTAAATTAATTTTACTAATGACAATTTTTTATATGTTTATTTTTTTATGCGCAGAAGTCACAGCTGTAGCTGTTCTAATTAATTATATTTCTGGAACAGAATTATGGATTACTGCATTGATAGTTATTATTTCTACTTTAACTTATACTTTGTATGGAGGTTTGAGAGCTTCAATCTTTACAGATAATATTCAAATGTTTGTCATAGCAGTTTTGTTATTGATAACAATTTCATATATTACATTATTTAATGGAGATAATTTTTCTTTTGAGTTTATTGAGAGTAAAAATCCTCAGCTATTGAGCTCTTCTTATGTTCCAAGTTACACTGCAGGTCTAACTTTTTTTATTGCTGTAGCTGCAACCAATCTTTTTCATCAAGGAAACTGGCAAAGAGTTTACGCAGCCAAAAACTATGAAATACTTAAAAAAGGTCTGATGATTTCTTTTTTAATTATTGTTCCAATTGTTTTCTTTATGGGTTTTATAGGTATGGTATCTTTTTCTATTGATCCAACAAACAGACCAGATCTTGGATTTTTTACATTATTATTAAAAGAGCAGACTGAATTATTATCATTATTAATTATTGTACTTGGATTAGCACTAACTATTTCAACAGTAGACACATTAGTAAATGCCATATCTAGTTTATTTGTTGTTGATGGAAAGGCTACATTTAATTTTGATAAGAAAACTGATTATTTAAAACTTTCTAAATATTTCATTATCGGGCTATCAATTATTGTCTTTATTGTTGCTTCAAAAGGATTTGATATATTATATTTATTTTTGCTGGCTGATTTATTTTGCTGTGCTTTTGTTTTAACTGTTTTCTATAGTTTTTATAACAAGAGGATAAATGAAAAGACTGCATATATTTCCATAATTATTGCGTTAATTGCAGGATTTTTAATGTTTCCTTTTCCAGATTTTTCTAAAAGTTTATTGGTAGGAGTGTTATTGCCAAAAGATGTATTTAGTCCTTTTATTTCTCAATCTTTATTATTTTTATCTTTCTTTATCGCAACATTTTTACCAGCTGTGATATTAAAAATAAAAAAAATATAATTCCTAAATAGAGGATTTTATAGCTTCATAAAGCAAGTCTTTGGTAGTTTCACCTAGACTTCTATAAACTTCTTCTTTATTTTTAAAAATTATAAGAGTTGTTTGATATTGAACATTAAATAAATCAGCTATGTTTCTGTTTGTTACATCAAAGGAAAAATATTCAATGTTATCAAATTCTATGTCATTTAATTTACCATCATTTTTTGCTTTATTTAAAATTTTCATTTGTCCTGCACAAGATGAACAGTACTTAATCCAAGAACTAATTATAATAACTTTACCTTCAGATTGAGCCTTATTAAACAGCTTTTGGTTAAAAGTTGTTTCCTTCTCCATAGCATTGGCATTCAATGTGATTAGAAACAAGAAAGAGATAAAAATATTTTTCATAGTATTAGAATTACAATAAATTAAAATTCATTGTAATCCCACAAATTGTCTCTATATAACTTGTTAAAATGTCAACTAATCAAATCACAATTAAAGACTTATCAAAGATTTATGACAATGGATTTGAAGCCTTAAAAAAAATTAATTTAGACATTAAAAAAGGTGAAATTATCGCTCTTCTAGGACCAAATGGTGCTGGTAAGACAACTTTAATTAGTATTATCTGTGGTATCGTAACACCTTCATCAGGCAAAGTATCTGTTGAAGATTTTGATATTATTGATGACTATAGGGAAACCCGCTCAAGAATTGGATTAGTTCCTCAAGAACTAACATTAGAATTATTTGAAACAGTTTTCAATAATGTCTCATATTCAAGAGGGTTAAATGGAAAAAAACCAAATCCAAAACATATAGAAAAAATTTTAAAAGATCTAAGTATGTGGGATAAAAAAGATTTAAGACTTAGACAGCTATCTGGTGGTATGAAGCGAAGAGTTTTAATTGCTAAAGCTTTATCTCATGAACCTTCAATATTATTTTTGGATGAACCAACAGCAGGGGTAGATGTTGAACTGAGAAGAGATATGTGGAAAGTGGTTGAGGATTTGAGAAAGACTGGAGTTACTATCATCTTAACAACACATTATATTGAAGAAGCCGAAGCCATTGCAGATAGGGTAGCTGTAATTAATCAAGGGGAAATTATTGTTATAGATAAAACAGATGAATTATTAAAAAAAATGGGTCATAAAAAGTTAACTATAAATCTTCAAAATGAGATAAATAAAGTGCCTGATAGTTTAAAAACATATAATTTAGAGATAGGAAATGATAAAAAATCAGTTAATTATATTTATAATGTTAATGCTGAAAGTACCGGTATAACTAATCTTTTAAAAGATTTAAAAGATGCAGGTTTGAAACTTCAAGATCTCAAAACAGAGCAAACCACATTAGAAAAAATATTTGTTAGTTTAGTTAAGGAGAATAATGAAATTTAATTATTATGCGTTTAGAGCAATGTACCTTCATGAAATGGATCGTTTCAAAAGAACATTGATGCAATCTTTATTCTCACCAGTTCTCTCAACTTCATTATACTTTATTGTTTTTGGATCAGTTATAGGTGGTTATGTGGAGAAAATTGATGGTATTAGCTATGGATCTTTCATAGTTCCAGGTTTATTAATGCTTACATTGTTAACTCAGTCAATAAGTAACACCTCGTTTGGAATTTTTTTTCCAAAATTTAACGGTACGATGTATGAAATTCTTGCAGCTCCAATTTCTACATTTGAAATTGTACTAGCATTTGTTGGTGCTGGTGCAACTAAAACATTACTTGTTGGTGTAGTAATTTTTTTAACAGCTACATTTTTTGTTGAAGTTCAAGTGATGTACCCATTGCTAATGATTTTTTTACTAGTATTAGTTGCTTTTACATTTGCTTTGTTTGGATTTTTAATTGGCCTGATGAGCTCTAACTTTGAGCAAATGTCAATTGTTCCAACACTTGTGATAACACCAATGGTTTTTTTAGGAGGGAGTTTATACTCTTTAGATATGCTACCAGAATTTTGGCAGACAGTTACTTATTTTAATCCAGTAGTATATTTAATTAACGGTTTACGCTTTGCATTTTATGGAGTTTCTGACTTTAATATATGGATTAGTGTAAGCTTAATGGTTCTATTCTTAGTAATTTGTGTAACTGCGGTGTCTTTGCTACTTAAAAAAGGTTACAAAATTAAAACTTAGTTACTAGCTATTTTCTTTTTTGGATCAAAAAAAGGTTTTTCTACTACTTGAGCCTCAAAATTACCCCTATTGGTCTTTACTTCTAGACTAGTTCCAATTTCTGAATTTTCAATATTTATCATTGCAAGTGCAATGTTTTTTTTTAATCTTGGAGAATATACAGCAGATGTTACTTTTCCAATTTTATTGTTATTTTTTTTTATAGACCAGAAAGTTGTGTTAGGGCCAGATAGTGGCTCACAATTAATCTCTAAACCAACTTGTTTTCTTTTTATACCCTCGGCTTTTATTTTTTTTAGAGCTGCCTTTCCAATAAACTTAATATCACTATCGAGAGATACCAAACGATCTAGACCTAATTCGAATGGGTTAGTATTAATATCAGCATCAGCATGATAAGAAAGCATTCCACCTTCAATTCTTCTTATTGAAGAGGTATGGCCAGGCTGAAGACCATATTCTTTTCCAGCAACCATAATTTTTTCATATAAGTCGTTTCCTTTAGAACCATCTCTTAAAAAAAATTCATAACCAAACTCACTAGACCAGCCCGTTCTAGAAATAATTAATGGTATGTCATCCAAATTATATTCCCTAAACCAATAGTATTTGAGATCTTTAATACTTTCTCCAAAAAGTTTTATCATAATTTCCTTTGATGTGGGTCCTTGGAGCTGTAATGGTGAAACATCAGGCTCTGTTATATTGACTTTCATTCCTGAATTAACTGCAACTCCTTGAGCCCATAACAAAACGTCACTATCTGCGAGTGAAAGCCAAAAATGATTTTCAGCTAATCTCAGTAATACTGGGTCATTTAATATTCCACCCTGACTGTTAGTAATTAAAACATATTTACATTGTCCAATAGCAACATCTGAAAGATCTCTAGGAGTAAGTAGTTGAGTAAATTTGAAAGCATCAGGTCCTGTAATTTCGACCTGTCTTTCAACTGCAACGTCACAAAGTATTGATTTTTCTATCAAGTTCCAGAAGTTTTGCTCAGGGCTACCAAAATCTCTTGGAATATACATGTGATTATAGACAGAAAAACCCTTGGCACCCCATTTAACTGTGGAGTCAAAGTATGGGGATTTTCTGATCTGCGTACCAAAGCCAAAGTTTTTATTATTCATTTTCGAAAATGCTTAACAGATAGAGTAAATTTTGCAAAGAAATTCAAAAGGTTTATAGTAATTCTAAATAATGATAAAATTTATAATTCCTGCTGTTGTAGTTTTTTTGATTGTTTTGTTTTGGGAAAAAATTACTGACTTTGTTGAAAAAAAATTAAATATTAAACTTAATTATATTGTTGTTAGTTCCGTAATAGTAATTATAGCAATTATTCTTTTGCTCTTAAATTACTAGGTATAATGATGAAAATTGATCTTTCAAAATATCAAATAGATTTATCCGATGGTGTATTTACCTTCAA
The DNA here is from genome assembly GCA_902536575.1 of uncultured Pelagibacteraceae bacterium. Taxonomy (GTDB): domain Bacteria; phylum Pseudomonadota; class Alphaproteobacteria; order Pelagibacterales; family Pelagibacteraceae; genus Pelagibacter. The sequence continues at coordinate 14,154 of CACAYA010000008.1, forward strand.
AAATGAAAATACAACATTAGGCTTTGTAAGATTTAATATAAATGGTGAAGTAGAATATATTTTTGTTAATCCAATATTTAGAAAACAAGGTTTGGCAACTAAATTATTAAGACTTGTAAAAGAAAAAACTGGAAAAGAAATTATACTTCAAGAACCTATTAGTCCTTTAGGATCAAAATTACTGAATTCTTTAAAACGATGGAAATAAATCTATTATTTTTTTTTACTATTGATTTCTTATAAGCGGATAGATTTTAGGATTTAAATATCTTAAATTTGTAATTAAAATCAACATTAAAGTAACCAACCCAATTGAAAAACCCAAATAAATTAAAACTTTAAAGTCAAACTGCCAAACTAGTTCAAATATATTTTCTATAATAAATTTAGACCCTATTACTCCAAAAAATGTTGCAATCAAAACCACAGACATAAAAATAATTATGAATTCAATTAAGGATGAGAAAATAATTTGTTTTTTTGAAAAACCCAAGATCTTAAAAACTAGATTTTGATACTCTTTAATTTTTCCCTGAACCATAATTGCACTTGATATTACGATTAAACCAATAATAATTGTTACAGCGGAAATTAGAGTAACAGCAATGAATACTTTGTTTAAAACTGTAGTTACTTTTAGGAGATAATCTGCAATTTTAATCATGGATAAACTTGGCATTATCTCCAACATTTCTGTTTCATCAAATTTATCAGAATTAAATTTTGCGGTTGCTAAGTATTCATGTGGAATTTCCTTTGCAAATTGTGGGTTAAAGAGCATTGCAAAATTAATACTAAGATCACGATAATCTACTTCTCTAAAATTAATTACTTCTCCATCAATCTCTCTTCCATAAATATTTAAAGTAAAAATATCACCTAGTTGAATATTAAAATCTTTCGCAACTTTAGCATCCAGCGATATTTGTAACTGATTTGGCTTAGATAAATCCCACCATTCTCCCATTACGATTGGATTATCTTTTGGAATATCCTCTACCCATGATGATCTTCTTTCACTTCCAATTACCCAATAACTATCATTATCAGGTTTGATAAATGTATTGGGATCAACTCCATTAATTTTTACAATTCCAGATGATACCATTGGAACTATTTCAATATTTGCATCTTTATCCATATTTAAAATACCTTGCTCAAATTTTTCACTCTCTCCTTTTTGAATGCCAACAAAAAAATAATCAGGCGCAATATCAGGGATAGATTTAGCAATTTCTCTTTGAAAGTTAGTACCCACTAAAGCCAGAGTTAACAATAATGTAACGCCTAATCCTAGAGACATAACAGTAATAGGGGTAATACTTTTTGTTTGAGTAATATTTTTAATTGAGACTTTTAGCGAAACAATTGAACTTGATTTAAATTTTTTTAGAAAAAAAATAATTAATTTTGAAAGTAAGAAAAATACTATTAAACACACAAAAAAAGCTGCAAAATATCCTAAACTATAGTTTGGCTGTTCAGATCCAATTGTAAATAATAAAACTAAAATAGATAATAAAATTAAACTTACAGCAACTGATTTTTTTGAATAATAAAATTGTAGATTTTGAAATACATTTCTAAACAAATTAGAGGCTTTTACTTGATCAATAGAACTTATTGTTGGTATAGAAAAAATTACAAGGACTAGCAATCCAACCAAAAATATTTTTAAAAAATTCAAAAATGAAAAAACTGGATAAACATTTAATCCTAAACCATCAGATAAGTATTTATCTGCTATTGGGACAATTAAGAAACTAGAACCATAGGAAATTACAGTAATAACTAACAGTAAAATAAATAATTGCAGATAATAAAGGGTTTTTATATTTCCAGAATAAAATCCAACTGCTTTTCTGACGGCAATTGACATATTATTTTGATTGATAAAAGATAACAAAGTATTTGCAATTCCAATTCCTGCGATCAACATTGCGCTTATAGATACAAGAGATAAAAATTGTGAAAAATTGTTAATAATTCTTTTAATACCGCTTGCTGAATTTTCAGGGTATCTAAGTTTTACTTTTTGATCGTTTTTGAAAATATTTTCGATTTTTTTTTCTATTTGTTCTGAATCATCATCATTGTTAAATTTTACTTTATACTCATAATTTAAAAAACTTCCTATTCCATTTAGTTTTAATATTTCTAAAGTTTGTTTGCCAGCTAGGGCCCAATCACCAAACGCAACAAATCCACTTACATCTGGAACTGACTTAATGATTCCAATGACAGTAAAGTTTTGATCTTGAACTTTAACTTTCTCGTTAATCTTTATGTTAAGTGTCTTTGATAAACTTTCGTTAATTAAAATTGTATTTGGCTCTCTTTGCATTCTTTCATAAGCTTCGATTGGCTCATAATCAACTTCACCATAAAGTGGATATTTTTCATCCACAGTTTTAATTCTTGTAAATAAAGATTTGTTTTTATCTCTTCCAGTTGTTGAGAGCATCGTACTAAATTCAATCATTTGAGAAACTGTTGCAAACTCTTTGACTTGATTTACTAAATCCAAGTTTCCTTGATTACGATTGTAATCAATTTCTAAATCTCCACCTAATAATGCTTTTGCATTATCATTTAGCTCTTTTTTTAAACTATCTTCAATTGTAAAAATAGCACTTAAAATAAAAAGGCTAATAAACAGTGTTATAATGATGCTTGAAATTTTATGATAGTTTCTACTTAAATCTTTTAGAGCATATTTAAGTATTAGATTAAATTCTGAAGAGTTATTTGATTTTTCCATCTTTAATTTTTATTTTTCTTTTTGCTTTATCAGCAAGTTTGGGGTCATGAGTTACCATAATTAAAGAAGAACCTTCTTCTATCACATATTTAAATAATATATTTGAAATCAATGTAGAGTTTTCAGTATCTAAATTACCAGTTGGTTCATCAGCTAAAATTAATTCGGGTTTCATAGCGATTGCTCTTGCTATAGCTACTCTTTGCTGCTCTCCACCAGATAGTTGACTTGGAAGATTATTAAAACGATGTTTTAAACCAAAACGATCTAGTAGAATCTTCGCCTCTTTTTCAGGATCTTTAAAATTATTTAGCTCAAGTGTTAAAGCAACATTTTCAACTGCAGTATAATTTGGGATTAAATAAAAAGATTGAAATACAATTCCAATATTTTTCTTTCTAATTTCAGATACTTCATCCTCATCAAGGCTTGTAATTTCTTGATTTTGGAAAATAATTTTCCCAGAGGTTGGCTTTTCTAAACCACCAACAAGCATTATTAAACTAGTTTTTCCAGAACCACTTTCACCTACAACTGAAACAGTTTCTTTCTTATTAATATTTAAATCTATATTCTTTAAAACTCTGATATTATCTTTGCCAGTTTGGTATTTAAGATTTATTTTTTTTAATTTAAGAAGTGCAGACATGAATAAAACTTTATTTATAAAAATTTTATTGATCTTTCTAGTGCACATAAATGCAAGTGCAATAGAAAAGGTCGTATTATTTGGAGACAGCTTAATGGCTGGTTATGGCTTGCCTAAAGAACATCATTTATCCTTAGTTTTAGAGAATAAATTAAAACAAGATGGATTTAATATTCAAGTTATAAATGGAAGTGTTTCAGGCAGTACATCCTCAGGCGGATTAAATAGGGCGGAGTGGAGTTTATCGGATCCAGATATAGATCTTATCATTTTAGGAATGGGTGCAAATGATATGCTTAGAGGAATACAGCCAAATGAAACAAAAAAAAATTTAGAACAAATAATAGAAATCGCAAAAAAGAAAGAAATAGAAATAATTTTAGCTGGAATGATTGCTCCAACAACACACGGAATAAAATATAAGAAAGACTTTGATGCTATTTATCCAAAATTATCTAAGAAGCATAATTTACAATTTATACCTTTTCTTTTAGAGGGTGTGGCACTTAACCCAAGTTTAAATTTACAAGACGGGATACACCCTAACCAGCAAGGAACAATAAAAATAAGTGAAAATATTAAAAAAAGTATTATTGCTATTTTAGATAAATAAAAATTTAAATTTATAATTTTATGAACTTATCATTAACTATTAATTATGTATTTATATATGGATAAAATACCTTATCATCATTTACCAGACGGCACTTTTAGAAACCCTCAAGGTTCCCCTAAAGTTGATCAAAATTTTCGGTGGTCTTTTAAAGTATTTAATAAAGAAAAAAAGAAACTCAATATGACTGTTCCAAAAGATCATGTTGTAGATAAAGAACAAGTATTAGCTGATATCAAAAAATATAAAGACGGTGATTATATTGGATGGATAGGGCACGCAACTTTTTTGATAAAATTAGGGAATACAACAATTATAACTGATCCTGTTTTTTCTAAAAATGCAGGTCCGTTAATCTTTGGACCTAAAAGATTTACTGAACCAGCTATAAATTTACAAGAAATACCTCCTGTAGATATTTTTTTACTAACTCATAATCATTATGATCATCAAGATATGATGACAATCAGAAAATTCCCTTTCAAAAATACCAAAGTAATGGCTCCATTAAAACTAGGTAAGTATTTTGAAAGAAATGGATACAGCGATGTTAATGAAATGGATTGGTATGAAGAAATCATCATTAATGAAAAAATGAAAATAACATTTCTGCCAGCAGTTCACTGGTCTAAACGTAGTTTAACAGATACTAATAAAACTTTATGGGGAAATTTTTTAATTGAATATGATGGAAAAAAAATTTTATTTGCCTGTGATACTGGAGTTGGAAATATTTATAAAGAGATTGGCGAAAAATATGGTCCAATAGATATTAATATTATAAATATCGGAGCGTATAATTTTTATCCATTAACACCTTATAAAGATAAATCAGCTTATCACACCAATCCTGAGGAAGCTCTTGGGATCTCTAGAGATTTAAAAAGTAAAAAAGTAATTGGTATGCATTGGGGTACCTTTGTATTATCGTTAGAACCAATTATGGAACCAAGAGACAGATTTAGAGATAATGCAGAAAAATATGGCTTCAAAAAAGAGGATGCAATTATTTTCAAAATTGGACAAATAACACCATTAAATGAAATTTTAAAATAATATTTTATGAAGTATTTTATTTTGATAATAATTTTCTTATTTACTAGCATTGTTCAAGCAAAAAATATTAATATTTCAGTTAAAACAGATTTAAATCTTAATTGTAAGTTTGAAAAAGTTATTATTAAAAACGCAGAACATAACTTTGTTTCTTTTACAAATGATCAAATTGAAAGAGAAAATCTGAAAAGTTTAAAAATAATAGCAAAAAATCCAGATATCTTAATAATCGAAAATTTATCAAAATTTATTGACAAAATTAATTTGGAAGTAAAAATATCTAATAAAGATATAATTTTGATACAGGCTTTTGATCAAGAACGAAACTATTCTGAGTCAGCAGTCTTTACTAGAAGCACTGGAGAGCTTATCCATGAAATTACAAAAAAAATAAACTCTGAGGAAAAAGAGAAAGATATTTCATTTTATAGTTGTAAAAATAACAACCAAGACATTTAAGACCAAAGACTCCAAATCTTTTTTTTGATAATATTAAAATATGAAAAGGCTTTTTTTAATATTAGTATTTTTTTTATTTTCCCAGACAAGCAGCTTTGCAAATGAAAGAGATGAAAGACTTAACCAATTGTTCAATGAATTAAAGGTTAATAAATCAAAAGATGCATCTGAAGTTGAACAAGAAATTTGGAAAATCTGGAGTACACATCCAAGCGATGCAAAACTTACTGCAAGGTTAGAGGAAGGCTCACAGTTTGTAAGAAATCAACAATTAAGTAAAGCAATAGAGATTTTTACAGAGGTTATAAATCTTGATCAAAATTGGGCTGAAGCATGGAATAAAAGAGCTACAGTTTTTTATATGATAGGTGAATTTAAAAAATCTCAAGATGATATTGATAAAGTGTTAGCAATAGAGGCAAGACATTTTGGTGCTTTAGCGGGACAGGGATTGGTTAATATACAATTGAAGAATTATGAAAAAGCAATTTTTAGTTATCAGCAGGCAAAAGAAATACACCCTTCAATGCAATCCCCAGAAATTATGATAAGACGAATAGAGGAATTAATTAAACAGCAAACAATATAATGTGTGGAAGATACGTTGTTAAAAACCCAGTTACTAAAACTTCATCATTAGTAAAATCTGTTATTCAAGTTGAAGATACAGAAAATTATAATGCTCATCCTTATCAAAAACTTCCAGTTATCAAAAAATATAAAAACGGAAATACTTTAGAGTCTTTAAAGTGGGGATTAGTGCCAAGTTGGGCAAAAAATAAAGAGTTCAAAGCTTTGATAAATGCAAGACTAGAGACAATTGATGATAAGGTTTCATTTAAAAAACTGATTAAAAATCATCGATGTGTTGCAGTTGCAGATGGTTTTTATGAATGGAAGAGGGAAGAGAATGAAAAAACTCCTCATTATTTTCTTAGAAGAGATGGTAATGTAATTTATTTTGCAGGTATTTTTGAAGAGGACCAATTCTGTTTAATTACAGAAGAAGCAAAAGAAAATATTAAGGAAATTCATCACCGTCAGCCTGTAATTCTTAATCAAGCAGATGTAAATCGTTATTTAAATTTAGAGCTACAGGGCTCAGCCTTTTTGAATGATCGTAAAATTCCTGATCTTATTTTTCATGAGGTTTCAAAGGACGTGAATAAACCCACAAATAATACAGCCTCATTGATACAACAGATTTCTAATTAAATCTTATTTCTTTTTATGCTTTTTAAATGAAAATTTTTTAGGTCTTTGTCTCTTTTTGAATTTTTTTCTTCCTTTAAAAGTGGATTTTTTATTGTCTTTTTCAACTATATCAACTGTTTTTTTACCAAAATATTTTGGATTATTAGTAAAGCCAAAAGATTTTTTTTTGTCCTTAAATTTTAATTCTTTATCTCCACCTTTTTTGAAAAATTTATTTTTTCTTTTGAAATTAGTTTTTTTATCCTCATTTTTTTTAAAGAACTTCTTTTTATCTCTGAAGCTACCTTTTTTGCTATTATTAAATTTTCTTTTTTTGTTAAATGAAGCCTTATTTTTTTTATTGCCCCTAAAACTTTTCTTTTGACTTCTGTCTCTTTGAGGTGATTTGTAATTTGGATCTATTAATTTACTTATAGAACTCCACATTGATCGATCACTTGCAGTTAAAAAGGTTAAAGCTGAACCATCTTTGCCAGCTCTTCCTGTTCGTCCTATTCGATGAATATAATCTTCTGGAACTTGTGGTAGATCATAATTAATAACATGCTTGATAATTGGGATATCTAATCCCCGTGCTGCAACATCTGTTGCAATTAAGATACGACTATGCCCATTTCTAAATCCATTAATAACTCTATCACGTTTACTTTGTCTCAAGTTTCCATGAATAGCGTCTGCTTTATGACCATCATATTTAAGTCTTTTAACAATTTTATCAGCACCATATTTAGTTTTAACAAATACTAAAATGGATCCACTTCTTTCCACAAGTTGATTGATTAATTCATGATATTTTTTATCCTGTGAAACCTCAAATATTTCTTGCTTAATTTTATCAATTGGGGTTGATAAAGATCCAACAGATATTCTTTCAGGATTATTTAAATACTTTTGAGATATTTTTAATATATTGTTTGGAAGTGTTGCTGAAAATAATAATGTTTGATGTTCTTTTGGGACAAAATTTAAAATCTGTTCTATTTGAGGAGTAAATCCCATATCAAGCATACGGTCAGTCTCATCTAAAACCAAATAATTAACTTTAGATAAATCTAAACTTTTTCTTTTTAAGTGATCATTAATTCTTCCTGGAGTTCCAACTATTATCCTTGCTCGCTTGCCTAATTTTCTAAGCTGCTTTTGCATACTCTCACCACCAATTAAAAGAGCATTACCAATTCCTATTTCTCTAACATTTAATTTTAAAACAGTTGCCATTACTTGTGTCGCAAGTTCTCTTGTAGGACAAACAATTAAAGCCATTGCTTGCTTATCTTTAATTAATTTATTAATCATTGGAACAATAAAGGCTAAAGTTTTACCTGTTCCGGTTTGAGCGGTGCCTAAAATATCTCTACCCTCAAGACTTATTGGAATTGATTGACTTTGAATTGGAGTAGGAGTTTTAAAATCAGCAAGCTCAATTGACTTTTTAAGCTTATTTTCAATTTGTAAATCTGAGAAATTCATCAAGGTAGGATAGGTATTTATTGAGTACTTATGATGGATGATTATATCTTTTTAAAACAAATACAATGAATAGTTTTATCAAGAATTAATCTCTAAAGTTTACAAAATCTATTGGAAGACCTATATCAATGGATTTTATGGCATTCATTGCTTCTTGAAGGTCATCTTTTTTTTTTCCATCTACTCTTAATTCTTCACCTTGAATTTTTATTTGAATTTTAAGTTTAAGTTTCTTTATATCTGCAATTATTTTTTTTGCATTTTCTTGACTAATACCTTCTTTCAACTCACTTAATTGTCTAATAGATCCTCCAGATGCACCTTCTGAACTTTTCACCCTAAGTACCCTTGGATCTACTTTTCGTCTAATTAAATGAGTTTGTAATAATTCATTAATTTGTTTTAACTTTAATTCATCAGGCGCAATAGTAGTGATTAATTTATCTTTTCGCTCAACTGATATATATAATCCTTTAAAATCAAAACGATTACTAATTTCTCTTAAACAGTTTGACAAAGCGTTGTCAAATTCTTGGCTGTTAATTTTGCTTATTACATCAAATGATGGCATAATTTTCAAAAAGACTATACTTATATATTTTATCAAATAAAGTAAAAGTAAGGACAAAAAGTATCAGCAATACTAATAAATGTATGGTTGTTATAATGCTAATTTTTAATATATTTAGATCATGATGACTTATATAATTCCATTCTTGGTTCTTATTCTAGTTGTTGTATTTATTCATGAATATGGACATTATTATTTTGCCAGAAAATATGGGGTAGGGGTTACCGATTTCTCAATTGGATTTGGCAAAGAATTATTTGGCTGGAACGATAAACATGGAACACGTTGGAAAATATGTGCTATTCCTCTAGGCGGATACGTCAAATTTTTTGGAGACCGCAATGTCTATTCACAAGCTGACCACCAAGAAATAATAGACAAGTATAGTAAAGAAGAACAAGAAAAATTATTTACTTTAAAACCTTTATATCAAAGAGCTTTAATTGTATTTGGAGGACCTTTAGCTAATTTTTTATTAGCCTTGGTTATCTTTTTTTCTATTTACACTTTTGCAGGCAAAGATTTTACTCCTGCTATTATCAATGAGGTACAAAAAGATAGTCCAGCAATGATCGGAGGACTGAAAAATCAAGATGTAATTTTAGAAATAGATGGAAATAAAGTAAAAAGTATAATGGAAGTATCTAAATTTATTACTTTATCTACGGGAGATGTAATTGATTTTAAGGTCAAACGAACTAACACTGAATTAATCTTAAAAATTAAACCAAATATTGTTGAAGGTGAAGATGGATTAGGAAACAAAATTAATAAAAGAATGGTGGGAATTAAACTTGGAGCTTATAATAACGAAGTTAATCATATTAAACTTGGGCCAGCACAAGCATTATACCATGCAGTTCATGAAGTATATTTTGTTAGCATTTCATCGTTAAAATATATTGGCGGAATGATACTTGGAAAAGCTGACACATCGCAACTAGGAGGTCCAATAAGAATAGCTAAAATTTCTGGACAAGTGGCAACCTTTGGAGTTTTAGCCTTTATAAGTATGATGGCTTATATTTCGATCAGTTTAGGATTAATAAATTTGTTTCCAATACCGATGCTTGATGGAGGTCATTTAATGTTTTATGCATTTGAAAAGGTTTTAGGTCGACCCTTATCACAAAAAACTCAAGAAGGATTTTTTCGAATCGGAATGTTTTTGTTGCTATCGTTAATGTTTTTTACAACTTTTAATGACCTAAAAGACTTAGGATTATTTAGTTAATAAATTTTTTATAAACGTCTAAAAACTAAGTAAAATCAATACTTATTTAAAATTTCACAACATATAGTGTTAAATAAATATTTAAATACTAAGAAAAAGCTTGATTTATCAAGGTTTATGACAAGTATAAATGTTAACCAACAAAACCGGAGCTAAAATGAACAAAAAACAACTAATTGCAAAGCTTTCAGGCTCTTTAAATTTGAGCAAAGCTGACGCGGAGCGAACATTTGATATAATTACCAACACTATTTTAGATGCTTTAAAAGGTGATGATTCAGTGAAAATTGCTGGATTTGGTACTTATAAAGTAGCTAAAAGAAAAGCTAGAGTTGGAAGAAACCCTAGAACTGGTGAACAAATCCAAATAGCTGCTTCTCAGAAAGTAAAATTTTTACCCGCAAAGGCTTTAAAAGAAGTATTTAATAAATAATAATTTTTTTTAACAGCCTTAATGTGTAAATACACCTTAAGGCTGTTTCTATATGCAAATACCGCATAGCCAATTTTCCTAATCAGCGTTAGTTATTAGTTTTATTAAAAAATATAACCACTCTTTTAACAGTGGAGGTCTTATGACTAAATTAATAAAAAGAATATCTGCACCAGTTCTTAGTTTAATATTTTTATTAAACATGAGTAGTGCAGGAATGGCAGAGACAACTGTTTCTGCTGAAGTTCAAGCTATATTCAATTCACTACTATTTTTGATGTGTGGTTTCATGGTCATGTTCATGGCAGCAGGTTTTGCGATGCTAGAATCTGGCATGGTAACTTCAAAAAGTGTTTCAGTAATTTGTGCAAAGAACATTGGTCTTTACTCAATTGCTGGAATTATGTTCTGGTTATTTGGATATAACTTAGCGTATGGAATTCCAGAAGGAGGATATATTGGTACATTTACACCATGGTCAGATGCAAGTTCAGTTGACACTGGATATGCAGATGGTTCTGACTGGTATTTCCAAATGGTTTTCTGCGCAACAACAGTTTCAATTTGTTCAGGAGCAATGGCTGAAAGAGTAAAACTTTGGCCGTTCTTTCTATTCGCAGCAATATTAGCAGGAATTATATATCCAATCGTAATGGGTTGGCAGTGGGGTGGAGGCTGGTTAGCAGAACTTGGCTTCTCAGATTTTGCTGGTTCAACTTTAGTACACTCAACAGGTGGTGCAGCAGCACTAGCTGGGATAATGTTACTAGGTTCACGATCTGGACGATTTGACAGTAAAGGTGAAGCAAAAGCGATGAAACCTTTTGCTGCTTCCTCAATTCCATTAGTAACAATAGGTGTATTTATTCTATGGTTGGGTTGGTTTGGGTTCAATGGTGGATCTCAATTAGCGATTGGAACATTTGATGATGCAGTAGCTGTCTCAGGAATTTTTATCAACACTAATCTTGCTGCTTGCGGTGGTGTAATGGCTGCAGCAACAATAACAAGATTAATGTATGGTAAAACAGATGTTGTACAAATGTTAAATGGAGCAATTGGTGGATTAGTTGCAGTAACTGCCGAACCATTAGCGCCAACACCATTAGCAGCAATTTTTATTGGAGCTATTGGTGGTTTGATTGTTGTTTTTGGAACTAAATTATTATTCAGTTTCAAACTTGACGATGTTGTAGGTGCAATTCCAGCCCACATGTTTGCTGGAATATGGGGGACACTTGCTGTACCTCTAACAAACACTGATGCAAATTTTAGTGCACAATTGATAGGTGTGCTATCAATTAACATTTTTGTATTCGTGGTGTCATACATTGTTTTCTCAGTTATGAAAGCTACGTTTGGAATTAGATTAAGTAAAGAAGCTGAATCTAAAGGAACTGACGTAACCGAAACAGGTGTAATAGCATACGCAATACGAGACTAATTGCATGCAATATAGGGGCTCTTCGATCTCCATGTCGTTATCTCATTGAAGAGCTCCTAACAAAATTAACAAAATATCTCTCTCTTGTTAGTTAATCTAAGGCCCCGAAAGGGGCCTTTTTATTTAATAATTGTTTTTAGTGTTTCTAAAACTTCTTTAGCATGATCTTTAACTTTCACATTCTTCCAAAACTTTAAAATTTTACCTTTTTTATCAATAAGATAAGTAGATCTAATTGTGCCCATAAATTCTCGTCCCATGAACTTTTTTTTACCCCAAACTTTATATTTTTTAAGAAGTTTTAATTCTTCGTCAGCTAGTAAATCAAATTTAATCATATATTTTTTTCTGAATTTATCATGACTTTCTAAATTATCTTTAGATATACCGTAGACCTCACAACCTAATTTTTTAAAAGTTGAATGCAGTTTATTAAAATCATTAGTCTCAATTGTGCAACCAGGTGTGTTATCTTTAGGATAGAAATACAAAACAACATATTTTCCTAACGAGTCTTTTAGTGAGTAGTTTTTTTTAGAAGTAGATGGTGATGTAAAAGTTGGTGCTGATGAATTAATTTTTAAAGTCATAATTTATTTTTTTCCCACAATTTTTTATAATTTATCAAAGGTGACAAACCATAAATAGAGTTAATGTTTGTATAATGAACCGCTATAGCAGGCATTGGACTAATACACAATTCAGATTTATATATATCATGAAATGGTTTTTCAAAAGGATAATGTTCTAATTCACAAGCACTAACAAATTTCTTAAAATGTTTATTAACAATCTTTGAGCTTGTTAAAAAAGTACACAACGTCTCATTTACAGAACGCCAATGATGTTTATGACCAAGAAAAATATTAGAATTTTCTAACTTATTATATAAATATGGGTAATCAGAGGGACATAAGATTAATTCTTTACCTGTTTGACTAGATATTCTTTCATAAGTATAAATCATTTCTTCTATTGCATTTGTTGTATGAATATAATCATCCTCAACAAAATAAACTAAGTCATCACAATCCTTACCCAAATGTAATGACTGATTTATATTACTCATATTGGAGATTTGGTTGGTAGTAACCATCCTACCTTCTTGATTAATTTTTTTTATTTTTTTTTTATAGAGTTCAATATCTAATTTTATTATTTCACTTTTAAAAAATTGCCTTTTTAAAAGTTTTTTCATTTTTTTGATTATTTTTTCATCTGAGTCATGATCGATAATCGTAAATTTTAATCTAATTTTTTTAAATAACTTTTTACTGTTGTTTATTGAGTTGATGATTGAGGCTAGAGTTTTTAGTGAGTAATCTTTTTTAGTTAAATTAAAAATTCTCTTTTTAGATTGAGATAACATATTAACTGATGCACAAGTTCTGAGAATAATATTTAATGATTTTACTGGTCTAGTCACCTTTATTCTGCCCATCGGTAACAAAAGAGACTCTTTACCTATTTTCGATAAGTTTTTATTAATACCCTTATTCATTACTGGTAAATGCAAATTTGCTTGATCAATGATTTCAAAATCAAGTTTTCTACAGATTTTAATAAAAATTTTTTTTAAAAAATTAGATTTTATGTTTTGATTTTGAAGCTTCATAAGTTAAATTATTTTTATATGTCAATCTTATCATCTAAAACTCTTGTTGATAATGCTTTAAAAGAGATAAAAACAATTAACACTGAAGAAGCTGTTCAATTATTAGAAGATGATAAATGTAATTTAATTGATATAAGAGATGTTCGTGAGTTAGAGAGAGATGGGCGAGTAGAAGGTTCACACCATATACCAAGAGGAATGTTAGAATTCTGGCTAGATCCTGGAAGTGCATATTTTCAAGAGGGAAAACTTGATCAAGAGAAAGAAATGGTTTTATTTTGTGCTGGTGGGTTAAGATCTGCACTTGCAGCAAAAACATTAAAAGATATGGGATTTAATAAAGTTTCTCATATAGATGGAGGATTTGGGGCCATCAGACAAAGTAAATTTAAAATAGTTTAATTATTTTTAAATTCGTCAAAAGCATAATCTAAACGATCTTGTCCCCAAAAAATTTTATTATTAACAACAAATGTTGGGGCCCCAAAAATTTCTTTTTTAAAAGCTTCGTTAGTACATTTTTTTAATTCATCTTTAATTTCTTGTTTAGATATTCTTTTAAAAAAATCTTTATAATTGATACTTAAATTTTCTAGTAACTGAATTATATTATTTTCATTAGTTAAATCTGTATCATTTTGCCAATATGCATTAAAAAAAGTTTCTAAATATTCGTTTTTTTTATTTTCTTTTACTACCAAATAACCTCTCATAATATAAAGAGAATTAATTGGAAATTTCGAATTCCAAATAAAATTGATTTTATTTTTTTTAGCAACCAATTCACAATCATTTTTCATATTTTTTAATTTAATTTTGTTGAAGGCTGGTGCAGTTATATCAACCAGATTATGTAACCCACCTAACAAAATAGGCTTATAATTGAATTTTATATTTTTAATTTTAATAATATTCTTATAAGCGATAAATGCGTAGGGGCTTATAAAATCAAAATAAAAATCTATATGACTACTCATACAGACTCACTCTTTTTGCATAAAAAATTCTGATTATCCAATAAACAAAAATACCAAAAGGTCCTATCAAATACGTAATTATCAATGGTATCGCAAGTAGAATTTTATTAATTGAAAATTTTTGAGCATCTTTAACGATCCATCCACCGACAAATAAATTTATAGCTATGAAATGAGTCCAGAAAATCATTAAATACAATGAGTCCTCAAATAACCTGGATAATTCATTTAAACCTAAATAAAGATTAAAATTTCCATCAAAATCATAACCAATTAGGAAGGATTTATATAAAATAAAAATATATATACCGCTTAGTAATACAAATGGGAAAATCGAGGTTATAAAAAATCGACATAAATAAGATTGTGGAAAAAAGATTAAAATAAGCCAGAAAGGGATTACTCCTAAATTAATCCACATATAAAGTGTTTCAACAGTAAAATAAGTAAAAATTTGTTCGATCATTTAATATATTATATTCAATCTTACGATGATTCCTATAAGAAATAGAAAAAAAACACTTCAGGTCACAGTAGACGAGATGCGAAGCTTTGCTTTTTCATATGTAGAAAAGTATGCACCTTCTAGGCAACAGCTTAAAACATATTTGTTAAAAAAATACATGAAACTTTCTGCAACAGACTCGAGAAAAAAAGATGTTAATAAATTAATTGATATTGTTTTGTCTGACTTAGAAAAAAATAAATTTATAAATGATCAATTTTACTCCGAGAGTAAAGCAAAAAGTATGGTTCAAAGAGGATATTCACTGAACAAAATTAGAAATTACTTAATGGGAAAAGGAATAAATCAAGAGTTTATTAAAGATACAGTAAATAAGATTAGAGAAGATAACAGCGATCAAGACTTCTTTTCAGCGATTAAAATTTGTAAAAAAAAAAGAATAGGACCAGCAAGAGCTGAAGATAATAGAACTTTATTTTACAAAAAAGACATATCATTGTTAGCAAGAAATGGTTTTGATTTTGAAACCTCAAAAAAAGTTATGGATATTGAGAAAGATGAGTTTTTAAAAATTATAAATTTACTTTAAATTTTTTTTATCTTCTTCTTCTAAAAGACGATTAATTTTATTCCTAATATAATTTTTCACGTATACAAAAACTAATAAACCAAAAATAGAAACTGACACCATTATTATTAATATAATTTTTAGTTGATCATCCATTATATTATAGTTTTACTTTTTAATATAAGACTTGTATTTATTAAATCAGGTTTACCATATAAAATTTCATTACCATTAAAATCAGTAATTTCTCCTCCTGCATGACTTAAAATTGCATGACCGGCCGCAATATCCCATTCATAGGCTCTTGGCTCTGCCACATAACCATCGTATTCACCTGTTGCAACCACACAAAATTTGAGAGAACTTTTCATTCTAATATATTCCTTCACTCCTAATTCATCATATATTTTTTGTATCTCAGGTTTAATTTTATTTGAGTAAGATATAAACTTAATAGGTCCATTATTTTTTATTATTGAATTACTTAGATTTGATGTCTTTCCATTACAAAGCTCATAAGCATTACCTTCTCCATAAGAGTAAAACATTCTCTTTTTAGCAGGCGCATTAATTAAACCTGCCACCGGTTTATTGTCTATTATTAATCCAGCATTAATTGTAAATTCTTCTAAATTATTTATATAATCATACGTTCCATCAATTGGATCTATGAGCCAAAAATTTTTTAAATTTGATTTGTTTTTATTCTCTAAACTTTCCTCAGAAATGATCGGAATTTCAGGAGTTATTTTAGAAATTTTTTTTGAAATAAGATTATTTACTTCTAAATCACCATTGCTGACAGGTGTGTTGTCTGATTTAATTTTTTTTATTAAGCCTTTTTCTCGCAATTCGATAGCTAAATCTCCAGCAACTAAAAAACATTCAACCAAATCCTCAACTATTTTTCTTAAATCCATTTTATTATTTACATAACTTTCTAAGTTCGATATTTTTTGCATTAATTACTCTCTTTCCAACATTTTCAAAATTTACAGTCACTTTTTCATTTATTATTGATTGCACCTGTCCTATACCCCATTCTTTGTTGTTTGGATTAGTGACTTTGTCACCTGGTTCATAATCTAAAATCATTTAATTTAACTTATATTGTAAATCAGTATAAATACCACCTTATGAAAGAAGAATTAAACTCTTTAGGTTTTAACAAAAAACCATCAGATACTACAGTAGTTGTAGCTATGTCTGGCGGCGTAGATTCTTCCACCGTTGCAGGTATGATGAAAAAAGAGGGTTATAAAGTTATAGGTATTACATTAAAATTATACGATGATGGTAAGGAAGTGGCAGCTTCTAAACAATGTTGTTCTGGTCAAGATATTATGGATGCAAAACGTGTGGCCCATAAATTAGATATTGAACATAAAATTTTATATTATCAGGATAAATTTAAACAAGGAGTAATAGATAATTTTGTTGAGAGTTATTTAAAAGGTGAAACACCTATTCCTTGTGTGCAATGTAATCAAACCGTAAAATTTAAAGATTTATTTGAGGTATCAAAAGACCTTAATGCTGACGCATTAGTAACAGGTCACTATGTAAAAAGTATTACAGAAAGAAATACAACGAACATGTATAGAGCAGTTGATAAAAACAGAGATCAAAGCTATTTTTTATTTAACACGACTAGAGATCAATTAGATTATTTAAGATTTCCCCTAGGTGGAATGTTGAAAGATAAAACTAGAGAGATAGCAAAGAACCTAGACTTGAATGTTGCTGATAAACCGGACAGTCAAGATATTTGTTTTGTTCCAAATGGAGATTATGCATCAGTCATACGAAAATTTAGACCCGACTCTTTTCAAAAAGGAAATATCAAGAATTTAAATGGTGAGGTCATAGGAGTGCATGATGGAATTATTAATTTTACAATTGGTCAACGAAAAGGAATAAAGATTTCAGATATAGAGCCCCTTTATGTGCTTAAGATTAATTCTGATAAAAATGAAATTATTGTTGGACCAAAAGAGAAATTAGGAAAAAAAACAATTTCTTTAAAAGATATAAATTTATTAGCACCAAATAATGAATTAGAAAAAAAAATTTTTGTGAAAGTGCGGTCAACTGGCGATTTATTAGAAGCAAATGTTCTTTTAAATAAAAATAAAACAGGGATTGTTAATCTTAGCTTGCCAGAGGATGGTATTTCACCAGGACAAGCTTGTGTTTTTTATAACAAAGATCAATTTGGGTATAAAGTTCTTGGTGGCGGGTGGAT
The DNA here is from genome assembly GCA_902536575.1 of uncultured Pelagibacteraceae bacterium. GTDB lineage: Bacteria > Pseudomonadota > Alphaproteobacteria > Pelagibacterales > Pelagibacteraceae > Pelagibacter. The sequence goes on from CACAYA010000008.1 coordinate 31,930, forward strand.
CAAAGAATAGAAGCCTGTTTATTTCTTTTTATTTTTTCTTTTAGCTCTTCTTTTTTTTGAGCCTTGTTTTCTTCGACCTCTATGTTTTTTTGGGTAACTCATTCAATCCTATTTTAATTATATTGACGTTTTTCATGGGATATAGCATTGTCCTTTAAACATATCAAATTTTATTATGAGTAGCTCATTCAAGACTTTTCTTAAACATGCAG
>CACAYA010000009.1 GCA_902536575.1 uncultured Pelagibacteraceae bacterium
TACATCCATGGTGATTGTATGACTGTTACAGGAAAAACAATGAAAGAAAATTTAAAAAATATTAAATTTAACCCTAAACAAAAAGTAATGAGATCTTATAAAGATCCATTATCACCTACAGGAGGGGTTGTTGGATTAAAAGGTAACTTAGCACCAGATGGAGCAATAGTAAAAGTTGCAGGATTAGCAAAATTACAATTTACTGGAAAAGCAAGATGCTTTGACAATGAAGAAAGTGCCATGAAAGCTGTTCAAAGCAAAAAGTATAATGATGGTGATGTAATTATAATTAGATACGAAGGACCAGTAGGGGGTCCTGGTATGAGAGAAATGTTATCTACAACAGGTGCAATCTATGGACAGGGCAAAGGAGAGAAAGTAGCTCTTATAACTGATGGAAGGTTCTCTGGAGCTACCAGAGGCTTCTGTGTCGGTCATGTAGGCCCTGAGGCTGCCCTAGGAGGTCCTATAGGCCTTTTACGTAATGGAGATATCATTGATATCGATGCCAAAAAAGGAACTATCAATGTCAGACTTTCTAAAAAAGAATTAGCTTCTAGAAAAAGAAAATGGAGAGCAAGAAAATCTGATTTTGGATCTGGTACTTTATGGAAATATGCGCAAACTGTTGGTCCAGCGTTTTTAGGCGCACCAACACACCCAGGTAAGAAAAAAGAAGTTAAGGATTATTCAGAGATTTAATGAAAATTCGTCCAGTCATTTTATGTGGAGGTGCTGGAACTCGACTTTGGCCAAATTCTAAAAATCATCAAGCAAAACAGTTTATTGATTTTGGTAATTGGACATTGCTTGGAAAAACTTTAGAGAGAACAAAAGCATCTATATTTGATGCACCAATTATCAGCACTAATAAGAAATATTTAAAAGAGGTTAAAAAACATCTTAAAAAAAATAAGATTAAAAAATATAAAATTGTTTTAGAACCTGCAAAAAGAAATACAGCACCAGCTATATTAAGTACGGCATTAATAAAAGATATTCCAAACGAACAACCTTTAATGTTCTTGGCTGCTGATCATTTGATAGAGAAGGTTGGTTTATTCAATAAAGCTATCAAAAAAAATCAAAAGGAACTTACTCATAACAATATCTTTATCTTTGGAATTAAACCTACGATGCCTTCTAGTGAATTTGGATATTTTTTAACAAAAAATAATAAAGTATCTAGATTTGTAGAAAAACCTAAAGAAGCTAAAGCTAAACAAATAATTAGTAAAAAAGGTTATTGGAATTCTGGAATGTTTTATATGAGAAAAGACTCCATTATTAATAATTTCAAGAAATACCAACCAAATATTTACCGAAATTGTAATAAAGCTGTAACAAAAGCAAAATATAAAAGTAATGTGTATTATTTAAACAAACAAGCATTCACCAAAGCAACAGCTAAGTCTTTTGACTATGCAATATTAGAAAAAACCAAAGATATAAATGCTATCAAATTAGATATTCCTTGGTCTGATTTAGGTTCTTGGAAAGAAATCTGCAAGATGTATGGACGAAATAAAAGACATTATTATAAAAAGAAGAATGTTTTCCATAGACCTTGGGGTAGTTATGTTAATTTATTCAATGGTAAAGAATTCTTAATAAAAGAATTATATGTAAAACCCAAAGGTATATTAAGTCTTCAAAAACATCATCACAGAGCTGAACACTGGGTCGTTACTCATGGTAAACCTAAAATTACTTTAAATAAGAAATATTTTACAATGAAACCTGATGAAACTATCTTTATTCCTTTAGGCTCAGTTCATAGAATAGAAAATCCATATAAAAAACCGGTTAAGATTATTGAAGCTCAAGTAGGTTCGATTTTAAAAGAAACAGATGTTGTTCGATACCAGGACGTTTATGGCCGTGTTAAATAATTAACACGACCATATAAATAAATTTAAAACCAACTATTTGGAATAATTATGTAGTGAATTGCTAAAACAATTCCAACTGATACGCTTAATCCAAAGATCATTTTAAGAAAGTCTTTACCAATTAATGGGAAGACATACTTAAATTTATATTCTTTGTTCATTGTTGAAATCGCAAGTTCTCTACCGCATAATAAACCAACAAAAACCCATGTAGTTGACATAGGCAAATCATTAAGTTCTTTAAAGTAGAATAAGACACCAGCATAAATTACGTTAATAATTGTAGCTGATCTTGCATATCTTGTTCCAGTCTTCTCCAAAACAACTTTCTGAATTGGTCCACCTTGAATGTAGAAAATATAAAATAATAATGCAGTGAAGTAAGCCATTACAATCAAAAGTAATGTTAAATCTAACTGTCTAGGTAGATATACTGCAATATTAGCTACATCGTGAGATAACCAAACCCACCATAACCAACCTGAAGAAATCCAAACAGCATTTCTCCAAAAGCCAATATATTTTTCATCAACCTCATCTAATTTTTCATTGATAAATTTTGATACTACTATCCAAGCAATATAAGCGACCATTGCCGCTAAACCATATCCAACTACACTTTTTAATAGCATTTTTTCAAGCACAACTGTTGAAGCAAATGCTGAAAGAACTAAGAAAGTAGTAGATACCGGTATTCCAATTCTTGTTAATAATAGCAATATTGCAGGCGCTACTGCATGATACCACTGAATTTCTTGATAAGGTATTCTAGTTAATCTTCCATAAGAAATATCACCATCATATGAATACCATCCCCATGCTAACGCAAAAATCATCACAGCTGATGCAGATCCTGCAAGTGTATACCATTTAAACCACTTCTTCTTTGAAGCTATAAATGTACCAAGTGTTTGAATTGAGTCGTTAGCGATTACGCTATAACCGGCAAGGGCAAACCCTATAACCGTGTAAACTAAAGTCATTTCCATTTTTTATCTCCTTTATATTATTGTTTTCGGTTCCTATCGATTCATGACTTAAGATCTATGTAATGTGAGAGTAAAAAAAATTCTATAAAAGAATAAACTAATTTAAGAATTAAGGGGTAGATTCGTCAACCAATAAACTATTAAATATTGATGTCTACTTTTAAATATTTTTTATTTCTCTATAAAGTTGTATTTATTTAATTAATTTCTTAATAAAATATACAGCTATAAGGGCTCCCAAAAATTCAGCTAAAATATATTTAGGCGTATTCAAATAATTAATTCCTGTAAAAGAATCAGTAAAAGTTCTAGCTATTGCAACAGCTGGATTTGCAAAAGATGTTGATGATGTAAACCAATAACCAGCCATAATATATGTTGCAACACTAGCAGCTATTGTTATTTTGCCATCTTTTTGAGTAGCAAAAATAATAAAAATTAAACCAAAAGTAGCGATTATTTCAGATAAGAAAATATGAAAACCATCTCTATTTTTTGTCGATAACTCAAGAATATCGTGTTCAAAACAAAAATTAGCCAACATAACACCTAGCAAACAACCAAGTATTTGGGCAGGAATATATATGATGAGAAGTTTCCCATTGATTTTTTTTCTTAAAAACATCGCTAAACTCACAAAAGGATTGAAATGTGCACCTGAAATATTTGCAAAAGCAGTTATTAAGACAAATAGGCCAGCACCAGTTGCGAGTGTATTAGCCGTTAATCTCAAAGCATTATCATTTGTGAGATTTTCAGCCATTATTCCTGATCCGACAATAACCATTACTAAAAAGCTACTTCCAATAAATTCACCTAAAAATATTTTGTTAGTATTTTTCATTTAGAATCCAATTTTTAATTCTTTTATCAATATTATTAAAAGTATCAGTAATTATCTTAAATTTTTTATCCTCACTAGCATCATTTAGTTTTGTTACTGGATCTTCAATATCCCAGTGTATGATTTGATTTTCCTTAGGCCAAATAGGACATACTTCATTATTTGCATTATTACATACAGTAATAACATGATCAATTTTGATTTCTCCATTAACAAAAACATTAAAATTTTTGGATGAGTAGTTTTGAAGATTGAAACCTTTATTATTTAAAAAATGTTTTATATCTTTGTTAATTTCTCCAGAAGGATTACTACCAGCACTATAGGCTTTGAATTTATCATTATATCTATTATTAACTAAAGACTCAGCTATGATACTTCTTGCAGAGTTTCCTGTACAAACAAATAATATATTTTTCACTAAATAATAATCTTATAAATTCCAATTACAAACAATGGTATTTGTAATCCAAAGTTGGTTAAAATAGCTTTATCCTTGGATATAAATCCTGCGATAGTCCAACCCACAACTCCTAAACCGTGGAAGTAAATATTGATAGGGTAGATATTTAAATTAGTTAATAATATTCCTGTTAAAACAAGAGCTGTACTAATCCATTTTAGATATTTTTTTATAAACATAATTATCCTTTCTTAGTGTTTATGACTTTTATGTTAAAGATTTGTTAAAATTACTCTTTTAAATAAAATTTACTATGTACTTATGTATAAAATAGCCAACTACCAACAATAATAGGCCAGAGACGTAAATTATTGCAAAATTCATATTTAGAGATTTTGCAAAAAAGAACGGTAAGAAAAATAAATAGCTAGCAGGCACTGCTATAAAAATACTTTTTGTAAACATGATTGTCTTCTCTGTATCATTGTGCTCATAGTACGAGAATAGGATTGCAATCAAGGATACCAAAGGTAAGGCTATAATAAATCCAGCTAGTTTTGGATTTTGACCAGCTAACCAGCTTGCAAAAGCAATTATAATACCTGCACCAACAACTTTTAATAAAAAAAATAACATTAATAATCCTTACTCCAATTAATATAGAAATATGAAATAATATTAGCAACCTTTAAATGGATCTGTCATATTTTTAATCAAAGTAAAAATAAAGATATATGAAATTTGCAATTTTAAATTACTTTTTTAATGCATCTTCAAGATAATCTAGTCGATCTTGACCCCAAAAAATCTCATTATTTAAGACATACGAAGGAGAGCCAAATACATCGTTATCAACTGCATCTTTTGAATTCTTTTGATACTCCAAGTTTACATCATCAGTTAAAGCTAAATTCTTCGTTTCTTCAAAATTTAAATTTAATTTTTCACAAATTTCCTGAAGTATAGTGTGATCTGAAATATCTTTATCCATCGACCACAAATATTTTAAACATTCATTTCCAAAATGAAGTTTATTTCCCATTTTATTTGAGGCTATTAAAAATTTTGCTGCTAAATGTGGATCTTTTGGTGGAAAAAACTTTGGCTGTTTAATAATTGGTAAACCTAATTTACTTGAAATTCTCTCCATTTCTAAAAGTCTGTACTTTTGTCTAGCAGGGTGTCTTTTGGGAACTGGCAATCCTCCAGTATTTGGAAAAATTTCACCAACTAAATCAAGTGGTTTTTCTATAACCTCTAAATTATATTTACTTACTATTTTTGTAAACCTATCAGCTCCCAGATAGGCAAAGGGAGACAAGATACTAAAATAATATTCAATTTTCATTTATCTAGAGCTACTTTTTTTTGCAGGCCGAAAAATACTAAATTATATTTATCGTATTGCTTTAATTAATATTCCTAAAGTGTTTAATATAGAAATATGAACTAGTATTAGCAACCTTTAAATGATGCTGACATATTTTTAATCAAAGAAAAATATAAATCTTTACCTGGATTTAATGTTGCTCCTAATGGATCAACGACACCAGTTTTTATATTCATATCTTTTGCTACAGCTTTAATTATATCAGGATTAAATTGTGGTTCTGAAAATACACATGCAACTTTATCGTGTTCTATTACTTCCCTAATTTCCGCTAATTGCTCAGCTCCAGGCATTATATCTGTATTAACTGTAAACGCACCTAATATATTTACACTAAATCTCTTTTCAAAGTATTGATAAGCATCATGAAAAACAATTGAAGCAACACTATTACTTAATTCAGATGAAACATCTTTAGTAAGTTTATCAATTTCTTTGTAACCTTTGCTTAAATTATCTCTATAAATTTTCTCATTTTTAGGATCATTTTCAATTAAGTGCTTAGACATTTCAAACAAAATTACTTTTGCATTAATTGGATCTAACCAAATGTGTGGATCAAATTCACCATGTGCATGTCCTTCATGATCGTCATGTCCATCATGATCATCATGACCATCTTTTTTAGCATGTGAGTCGTGGTCATGATCATCGTGATCGTCTTTTTTACCATGATCGTCATGTCCATGATCGTCGTGATCATCCTTCTTAGCATGTGAATCGTGGTCGTGATCATCATGATCGTCTTTTTTACCATGATCATCATGTCCATGATCATCGTGATCATCAAAAATATTTCTTTCTCTAAACTTTAAAACTTGAAGTCCTTTAACTTGCATTAATTCAATTTTTTCTGCTTTCTTAGCAATAGATCCTAATGGTTTTTCAAGGAAATTTTCCAAATCTTCTCCAACCCAAAAAATTAAATCAGCATTTTGTAACATCTTTGCATGAGATGGCTTCATAGCAAATCCGTGTGGTGAAGCATATCCATCTACGATTAAGTCAGGTTTAGCCACTCCGTTCATAAGGTAACTAGCTAACGAATGTATTGGTTTAATTGAGGCAACTACTTTAATATCAGCATTGGCTGGTAGAAAAAAAGTAATTAAAGATAAAATTGATATGATTATTGGAAGTTTTTTTAGGTTTTTCATAAATATAGTATTAATTGATTGTTATAATGTAACACTATGTAATAATATAACATTTACAAGTCAAGGGTTAAATGAATTCTAATAATAATATTTTAGTTAAATTAAATAATGCTGGTTTTCGCCAAAGCGAAAAATGGTTAGTGGAAGGTGTCTCTCTTACGGTTGAAAAGGGTAAAATCGTAACCCTCATTGGTCCAAATGGTTCTGGTAAAAGTACCACTGCTAAAATTGCTTTAGGAATTTATAAAAATATTGAGGGAAGTGTTGAAAAATATACAACCAAAGTTGGTTATGTTCCTCAAAAAATTTCAATTGATTGGACTTTACCCATAAGAGTTTATGATTTTATGCTTTTGACAGAAACTATCGAAGATAGTGCTATTGATGAAGCATTATCATTAACAGGTGTAATTCATCTTAAAAATAAAAATTTAGGTAGTTTATCTGGTGGAGAATTTCAAAGAGTTTTAATTGCAAGAGCAATTTCTAAAAAACCAGAATTATTAGTTTTAGATGAACCAGTACAGGGAGTTGATTATACAGGTGAGATTGCTTTGTACGAATTAATTAAAAAAATATCTGATACTTTGAATTGTGGAATATTATTAATCTCACATGATTTGCATATGGTAATGACAGCAACTGATCACGTAGTTTGTTTAAATGGTCATGTTTGTTGTTCAGGCTCACCAATAGATGTAGCAAAAAATAACGAATACAAAGCTTTGTTTGGTGAAAAAGCTTCTAAAATTTTAACAACATACGAGCATAAACACGATCATGTTCATTCTGATGAAGGGGAAATAAAGAAAAATTAAATGTTCGATGATTTTTTTATAAGAGCACTGATTGCAGGTATTGGAATTGCTTTTGTAACTGGTCCACTTGGATGTTTTGTAGTATGGAGAAGATTGTCTTATTTTGGAGACACTCTTGCTCACTCAGCTCTACTTGGAGTTACAATGGCTTATACATTTGATTTAAACATTGCTATTTCGGTATTTTTAATTTCATCAGTTATTGCACTAATATTAATTCAGCTTCAGAAAAAAACTAATCTTCCTGGTGATGCATTGTTAGGTCTTTTAGCACATTCATCATTAGCCGTTGGATTAGTAGTTATTGGTTTCTTAACATTTATAAGATTTGACATAATGGGTTTATTATTTGGCGATATATTAGCAGTAACAACGGATGATTTACTTGTAATTTGGACAGGTGGAGCATTAATTTTAATAGTACTTAAATTGATTTGGAAACCTTTGCTAGCATCAACTGTTAATTATGAATTAGCTGAGGCAGAGGGATTAAACCCTGATAGAGCAAAAGCAATATTTACAATATTAATGGCAGCAGTAATTGCTATTTCTATTAAAATGGTTGGATTATTATTGATTACAGGAATGTTAATTATCCCTGCTGCAATGGCTAGAAATATCTCTGATAGTCCTCAGAAAATGGTTCTATTCTCGATAATTGGTGGCTTATTATCAGTTGTCTTAGGACTATATTCTTCATTAGAATTTAATACATCTTCTGGACCCTCAATTATTGCAGCAGCGTTAATATTGTTCATATTATCTTTGTTTAAAATTAAACAATCGATTAAATTAAAAAACTAATAGAAAATTTAAAAATGGAAAAACAACACAATCTTTCAAAAAACCAAAAAATTATTTTTGATTTGATTGATAAATCTCCTGAGCCTTTAAAAGCATATTCAATTCTTTTTAACGTACAAAAAAAAGGTATCAATGCACCATTACAAGTTTATAGGGCATTGGATAAATTAGTTGAAATAGGTAAAATCCACAAAATTGAAAGTAGAAATGCGTTCATCGCATGTCAGAATTCTAGTTGCCAAATTTCTAAGGCTACAGCATTTTCAATATGTGAAAGCTGTGAAAAAGTTTCTGAAATAAGTAATACTAAACTGTCAAAATATTTATCAAACTTTGCTGATGAAGCGGGGATGAAATACAGTAAATATAATTTAGAATTTTTTGGTTTATGTAAGAAATGTAAATCAAAATAATGAACACTGTTTCATTAACCCTAGACGAAATTAATAATTTAGCAAAAAAAACTCTCTTAGCAAATGGATGCGATGATGATACTGCATCAATCCTTTCAGAATTAATTACAAATGCAGAAAGAGATGGTTCACTTTCTCATGGTTTATTTAGATTGCCGGCTTATGTTTCAGGATTAAAAAGCGGAAAAATAAATGGCAAAGGAAAACCCGAGATTAAAAAAATTTCACCATCTGTAATTAAAGTTGCAGGAAATAATTGTTTAGCTCCTGTGGTATTAAATAAAAGTTTACCAGAATTAAGTAAAGCTGCTAAAGAAAATGGTGTTGCCGTCTTAGCAATAAATAATTCTCATCATATGGCTGCTATGTGGCCTGAAACCGAAAAATTAGCTGAAGATGGTTTAGTAGCTTTTGCATGTACTTCATATAAGCCTGCTGTTGCACCTGCTGGTGCAATTAAACCTTTTTTTGGAACAAATCCAATTTCATTTGCATGGCCCAGACCTGGAAAGGCACCTGTAGTTTATGATATGGCAACCGCTTCAATGGCTATGGGCGAAGTACAAGTTGCTAAAAGAGAAGGGCACAAAGTTCCACTAGGAACAGGACTTACAAAGGATGGTAAAGAAACTACTGATCCAGGACAAATAGCCGATGGTGGTGTGCTGCTTCCTTTCGGTGGCTATAAAGGTTCTGCAATTGCTATGATGGTAGAATTATTAGCTGGTGCTTTAGTTGGAGATAATTTTAGTTTTGAAACAGCTGCTAAAGATAACAATGATGGTGGTCCTCCAAGTGGTGGTGAATTTATTTTAGCAATTAGTCCAGATAAAACGTCAGGATCAGATTGGCAAAAACATGCAGATGAATTTTTTGATAAAATGAAGTCTATGGGTGAGGTAAGACTTCCAGGTGAAAGACGACATAAAAACAGATTAGACAAAGGCCCAAGAAATATTAACGAGGAATTGGTTAATAAAATTAAATCTTTAAGCTAAGTTAATCTCAATTGGAGTGTGATCTGAAGGTTTTTCTTTTCCACGAGGATCTTTATTTATATTGATATCTTTAATATTATCAATTATTGAGCTTGATGCTAAAAAGTGATCAATTCTCATTCCATTATTTTTTTGCCATGCACCTCTCATATAATCCCAAAAGGTATAGCCTTCTTTATCTTCATTAAAATGTCGGTAAACATCACTAAATCCAAGATTTAACATTTCTCTAAATTTTTTTCTTATTTCAAGTCGATACAAAGCATCATCTTCGAAACTTTTCACATTATAAACATCTTGTGCAGCAGGAATAACATTAAAATCTCCAGCAAGAATTATGTTAGAATTTTTCTTCGATAAGGATTTTAATTGTTTGATTAATTGATCCATCCAATTTTTTTTATAATCATATTTTTCTGTATCAACTGGATTTCCATTTGGAGTATAAATATTTATTAATTGAATAGTTTTTTTCTTATATTCAACTTCAGCAGAAATAATTCTTGATTGTTTTAATTTGTCTTTAATTAAGTCTGTTTTGATATTGGTTAGTTTTTTTTTTGAAATAATAGCTACACCGTTATAGCTTTTTTGACCAAACACATGACTTTCATAATCCATTGAGGAAAAGTCATCATAAGGGAAATTAATATCTTCAGTTTTAATTTCCTGCATCATTAAAATATCAGGTTTATATTTTAGTAGATAGCTTTTGATATTTTCTATTCTTGCTCTAACAGAATTAACATTCCACGATGAGATGAGCATTAAAGAGAGAATGAAACTCCACACCCACAAGAAGATTTTGTTTGAGGGTTGGAAATTTTAAAAGACTCACCAATTAATTCAGATACATAATCAACTTCAGATCCTTTTAATAAGTCAGCAGATGTCTTATCAATTAAAATATTTTGATAATTTAGATCATCAGCTTGCTTTGATTTATCAAAAGTAAATTCATATTGAAAACCAGAACAACCACCACCTTTAATAGCGATTCTAAAAAAAGAACCTTCGTCTTTTTTAGACAATAAATTTTCTATTTGTTTTAACGCTTTATCCGTAAATTTAATTTCTTTAATCATGACTGAACACTGATATTACTAATATAATACTTAATTATTTAAATTAAAGGATGAAAAAAGACACTTTGTTGGGCGTATTTAAAAGTAAAGGTAGACTTAATAAAGAAGCTAACTCTAAATATCGATCACCTTTTCAAAGAGACAGAGATAGAATTATCCATAGTGCCTCGTTTAGAAGATTAAAGCACAAGACGCAAGTTTTCGTAAACACTGAAGGTGATCATTTTAGAACTAGAATAACTCACTCAATTGAAGTTGCCCAAATAGCAAGGTCAATTTCAAAATATTTAGATCTAAATGAGGATTTGGCAGAAACTCTAAGCCTTGCTCATGACCTAGGCCATACACCGTTTGGACATGCTGGGGAGGATGCATTGCATGAATGTATGGATAATCGTGGTGGTTTTGATCATAATTTACAAACCTTAAGAATTGTTATGTTTTTAGAAAATAAATATTTAAAATTTAGAGGATTAAATCTTACTATTGAAACCTTAGAGGGACTTTTAAAACATAATGGACCAATTAATGAATTGGCCACAATAAATAAACTTATTGGATCAAAAGTTTTTAAAAATAAAATTAAATTTAATACTTTTCCCTCATTAGAAGCGCAAATTTCAGCTATTTCTGACGATATAGCTTACAATAATCATGATATTCAAGATGGAATTAAAGCAAATCTTTTTAAATTAGAAGAGCTATGTGAGATTAATTTTCTTAAAAATATTTATGTAAATTATAAAAAAAAGATAAACAAAAAAAATTATAAAATAGCAATTAATCAAATAGTAAGAGACTCGATTGATCTAATGATAAAAGACTTGATAAGTAATACACAAAAAAATTTAAAGAGATTAAAAATAAAATCTCTTAAAGATATTGGAAAATCAAAAGAATTAATAGTTTGTTTCTCTAAAAATATCCAAAGTTCAGAAAAAGAAATTAAATCATTTTTAAGATCTAACATGTATGATAATAAATCTGTTTTAAGAAAAAATCAAAGAGGTAAAAAAATTATAAAAAAATTATTCAATATAATTCAATCTTCGCCTAGAAAGTTTCTTACAAAAGAACAACTGACTAAAGATAAATACAGAGCTATCTCAGATTTTATTTCTGGTATGACTGACCGTTATGCAATCAACCTTTATAATGCAAATAAATGAATATTTTTGAAATTTATCTAGAAAAAATCAAATCGATACTTAGTGAACTTAAAAAAGATAATAAAATAATTATTCCTGATAATTTTAATGGAATAAGTACAGAAATACCTCCACCAAAATTTAATTGTGATATCTCAACTAATGTTGCGATGGTTTTATCTAAAATTAATAATAAACCACCTCTTGAACTAGCAGAACAACTTGCTCCTATAATAAAAGATAAAGATAAATTAATAGAAACAATAACTATTGCTAAGCCTGGTTTTATTAACATAAAGTTTAAGAAATCTTTCTGGGCAAATTTTACTAAAGAAATCAGTGACAATTCTGAAATTTTTGGAATAAATCAAAAAGAAAAAAAGAACAATTATCTTGTGGAATTTGTGTCTGCGAACCCAACAGGACCATTACATGTTGGTCATTGTCGTGGGGCAATACTTGGTGATGTTATTTCAAATATATTAACCTTTAATAATCATAAAGTTACCAAAGAATATTATGTAAATGACTATGGCAATCAGATCATTAATTTTACTAAATCAGTATATTTTCGAATACGTGAAATAACTCATAATGAAACTTTTCCATCTGATAATGATGATTTATATCCTGGTGATTATTTAATAGATTTTGCAAAAAATATATCTTCTAACTCGAATTTGAACTTTGATAATTATGATGAAATTAGTGAGAAACTAACTGAACTATCAATTGAACAAGCATTATTGCTAATTAAAAACAATCTTAATAGTCTTGGTATAAATCACGACAATTTCGTAAGTGAAAAAAAAATTGTTTTAGACAAAGAAGTTGAAAAAGTTGTTCAACTTTTAGAAAAAAATAAGTTTGTTTATAAAGGTAAAATCAAAGCACCAGAAGGTGAGGATAATAATTGGGTAGAACGTGAGCAATTGTTGTTTAAATCTACAGATTTTGGTGATGATAAAGATCGTGCTCTCCAAAAATCTGATGGATCATGGACATATTTTGCAAGTGATGTTGCTTATCATAAAAACAAAGTTGATAGAAAATTTGATTATTTGATTAATATACTTGGCGCAGATCATGCTGGATACATAAAAAGAATTTCATCATCAGTTGAAGCACTTTCAGGAGAGAAAAATAAATTAATTTGTAAAATAAGTCAGTTAGTAAAACTTATAAAAGACAATAAACCTTTTAAAATGTCTAAAAGAAAAGGAGACTATATTACTGTTGATGATCTTGTAGAAGAAGTCGGCAAAGACGCTACTCGATTTATTATGCTGAACAGAAGCAGTGATGCAGAACTTGATTTTGATTTTGATGCAGTAAAAGAAAAGTCAAAAGATAATCCATTATATTATGTACAATATTGTTATGCACGAATTTCATCTGTTTTCAGACACATTAATAAAGATTTGAATAAAAAAATTGAAATTAATAATTTTAATTTTGAATATTCTGAAGATGAAATAAAAATTTTGAAAAAATTGTCTGAATGGCCAAAATGTATTGATATATCAACCACAAAACTTGAGCCACATAGAATTCCTGTCTATCTATATGAGTTAGCCTCAGAATTTCACTCATATTGGAATCTTGGAAAACAACAACCAGATAAACGTTTTATAAATGAACAAAAAGAAGTTCCGTTAGATAAGTTGGTATTCTTAAAAGTTATTTCTAATGTAATAAAATCTGGAATGGATATTGTGGGTGTAAATACTCCGTCTAAAATGTAATGTTAAAAGAAATCAAATATTTAATTTTTATAATAGTTATCTCAGTATTTATTTTTTTTACTGGTAGATACTATTTTTCTGATGAAAATTTAAAAAATTCTTATCGTTCATTTAAAAATAATGATGAGAAGATAAAACTGTATTCTGAGAACTTACCTGTATTAGAAAATGATACCCAAGACATCATTGAGTATGTAAAACAAACAAATAAAGATAAGAAAAAAAAGTTTAATTTCTGGAAACTTTTAGAAAATGATAAGTAAAAGAAAAGCATTTATTACCGGTATTAAATCACTAAAATTAACAACTAATGAAGTAAAATTTTTAAAAAAACAAAAACCCTGGGGAATAATATTATTTTCAAGAAATATTAAATCTATAAACCAGACCAAATTATTAACTCATAGCATCAGAAAGCTATTCAAAGATCCCTACTATCCTATTTTGATTGATCAAGAAGGAGGAAGAGTGAACAGGTTAAAAAATATTATAACCTTTGATAATTTGACAGGTGAATATTTTGGAAAATTATATGTCCAAGATAAAAGAAAATTTAATATTATTTATAGATTATTTATTGATAAATCTTCATATCTTTTAAAACAAATAGGTGTAAATATTAATACACTACCCGTATTGGATATTAGAATTAAGGGATCGAGTAATATTATTGGTGATAGATCGTTTTCAGAAAATAAGAAAATTGTTTCAAAGGTAGGTGATATTTGTATTGATTTATTTAACCAAAACTCAATAGGCACGGTAATCAAGCACATCCCAGGTCATGGACTTGCAAAGGTAGACAGTCATAATTTTACACCAGTTGTAGATAAGAGCATTAATTACCTTATTAAAAATGATTTCTTTCCTTTTAAAAATAAAGACAGTTTATTCGCCATGACTGCCCATATTATTTATAAAAAAATTGATCCACTTAACACTGCAACGCATTCTAAAAAAATTATAAATATTATTCGAAAAAAAATAGGATTTAAAAATGTTTTGATTTCTGATGATTTATCGATGAAGAGTTTAAAATATGACTTAATTACTAATACAATTAAAAGTTTTAAAGCAGGATGCAACCTAGCATTACATTGTAACGGTAATTTCAACGAAATGAAGGTTGTTGCTGAAAATTCACCATTAGTAAATAATTTTATTATCAAAAAAACATCACTATTTTATAAGAATTTAAGTTAATATCTTGTTATGTCTGTGTCTGATTCTGCATTGTTTAATGTCGATATAAATAACTATAACGGTCCACTAGATGTTCTTTTAGATTTAGCCAAAGCCCAAAAAGTTGATCTTGAAGAAATATCAATAACAAAGCTAGCAGATCAATTTCATGAATATATTACAAAAGAAAAAGACTTAAATTTAGAAATAGCTTCTGAGTATTTATTAATGGCAACATGGCTTGCTTATTTAAAATCTAAGTTATTACTACCAGGTACCCCAGAGGAAGAATTTAAAGTTCAAGAAGTGGCAGAAAAATTAAAGTTACAACTAAAAAAATTAGAACTTATTCGTTTACTTTCTGAACAAATGCTTAAAAGAAAAAGGTTAGGTTGTGAAATAAGAACAAGAGGGATGAAGGGAAATATCAGATCTATTTACAGCACTGAATATAATTTAAGTTTATTTGAACTTTTAAAAACCTATTCAACAATTATTATGACTAAAGATTTTCAAAGAATGAACATTCCAAAATTACCAGTATTTACTGCTGAGGATGGAATTAAAACTATTAAAGATTTTTTTGGAAAACTAGCTGACTGGAAAAAACTTGATGAATTAATCCCTTCAAATTTTAAATCTGGTTCAAGATACAAAAGAACTGGTAAAGCAGGAATTTTTGCTGGGTCCCTTGAGCTCGCTAAAGAGGGAGATCTTTCTATTAAACAAGAAAAACTATTTGATGATATCTATGTAAAGGAAGTAAGTGATTAAAAAACAAAAAATTAATAAAGATAATGTAGTCAAGTTTCCCTCAAAATTAACTGAAATTGAGAAAGAAATAGAGGGAGTAATTTTTGCTGCTGCTGAACCACTTGATATTGATACTATTGAAAGCAAACTTTCAAAAAAATTAAATGTTTCAAAATCATTAGAAAAATTACAACAAGAATACTCTAATCGTGGAATAAATTTAGTATGCATTAAAGACAAGTGGTCTTTTAGAACATCTCCGAAATTAGCAAACCTTATGTCTCAAGAAAAAACTGTTGAAAAAAAATTATCTAGAGCTGCGGTCGAAACTTTAGCCATAATTGTTTATCACCAACCAGTAACAAGAGCAGAAATTGAGGAGATAAGAGGTGTAGCTTTTGGAACAAATACACTTGATATTTTAATGGAGCTAAATTGGGTTAAACCTGGGGGAAGAAAAGATGTGCCTGGTAGACCTATTCAATATATAACTACAGATGATTTTTTAAGTCATTTTAATATTCAAAAACTATCAGATCTTCCAAATATCGATGAATTAGGTGCAGCAGGTATGATTGATAGCTCAAGTATTGATAGCGCTATTTTTGGGACAGGTAAATTTTATAAAGAAAAGCAGGAAGAAAAAAAAGAAGATATTTATTCTAATATTGATGAGATGCTTAATACCACTCTTGATAGTGAAGAGAAAGAATAACAAAAAAGTAACTTTTAAAATTATCATAAAAGGGTTATAAGTTTCTATGAGCATAGGAATTTGGCAAATAGCAGTAGTTGTAATATTGGTTGTCTTATTATTTGGACGAGGTAAAATCTCTAGTTTGATGGGAGATGTTGCCAAAGGTATTAAAAGCTTTAAAAAAGGTATGGCGTCAGATGTAACTGACGATACGGAGCCAAAAAATATTTCCGACGAAAATAAAGACTCTAATAACAAAGAATAACTCACATGCCTACTATTGGTTGGTTTGAGATATTGATAGTTGTTGCTATCGCTATAGTTATTCTTGGTCCAAAAGATTTTCCAGTTATGTTAAAAAAAGCAGGCTCATGGATTGGCAATGCAAAAAGATATGTCAGCAATATTCAAAACGAGGTTTCTAATTTAGAAATTGATGATGAAAAAACTAATGAAGAAGTAAAAAAAGAAACAAAAAAAAATGAATAATGAAGAAAAAGATAGTGGCTTTGTTAGTCATTTAACTGAATTAAGAAAAAGACTTATACATAGTTTTATTTTTTTATTTATATTTTTTATTTTCTGCTATTTTTTTGCTGAATATATTTATGGTTTTCTAGTAGACCCATTTGCTCAAGCTGTAAAGGATGACGGTTCAGATAGAAGATTGATCTTTACAGCGCTTCAAGAGACCTTTTTAACTTATTTAAAAGTATCTTTTTTTACAGCATTTTTTGTAACCTGCCCGTTTATATTAATGCAAATATGGAAGTTTATTGCACCAGGCTTATATAAGCATGAAAAAATTGCAATTTTACCTTACTTAATACTTACCCCTATACTTTTTTTTCTAGGAGGTATGTTGGTTTACTATTTGATTATGCCGCTAGCAATTAAATTCTTTTTATCTTTTGAGAGCACTGGTTTATCAACAAGTTTGCCAATTCAATTGGAGGCAAAAGTAAATGAATACTTGTCTTTAGTTATGAAACTAATTTTTGCTTTTGGAATTAGTTTTCAATTACCTGTTGTGTTAAGTCTTTTGGCAAGAATAGGTGTTGTAGATAGCCAGTTTTTAAAAGATAGAAGAAAGTATGTTGTAGTAATAATTTTTGCTGCTGCTGCATTGTTAACACCTCCAGATCCAATTACACAAATAGGATTAGCAATACCATTGTTAATTTTATATGAATTATCAATATTTTCAGTAAAATTTATAGAAAACAAAAATTTAGAAAAAACTGATGCATAATTTAAAGGAAATTAGAAAAGATTTCCCTGGTTTTGAAAAAGCTCTAGAAAAAAGATCTGTTAAAATTGATTTTAAAAAAATTCAAAAATTGGATGAGGAAAACAGAAATTTAATTCAAAAAAAAGAAGCTATTGAAAAAGAAAAAAAAGACATTTCAAAATCTAAAGACGAAACTTTATTTAAAAAATCTAAAGAGCTCACATTAGAATTAGATAAATTAACTGATTTACAAAAAAATATAAAAAAAGAGTTAGATAGTTTACTTTCTAATATCCCTAATATTCCTCACGCTGATGTGCCTAGCGGTAAAGATGAAAATGATAACATAGAGGTATTAAAGTCAGGAAATATCCCAAAATTTGATTTTAAACCTAAATCTCACTATGAGCTGGGTGAAAACCTTGGAATGTTAGACTTTGACTTAGCAACTAAAACAACAGGATCTAGATTTGTTTTTGTAAAAAAACATTTAGCCTTATTAGAACGAGCTTTATCTAACTTTATGTTGGATACACATATAAATAAAAATGGATATCAAGAAATTTCACCACCTTTAATTGCTTCAGATAACACAATGTATGGAACCGGACAATTACCTAAATTTGAAAATGACCAGTTTGAAATTAAATTTGATGAAGGATCGGATAGAAAATTTTTAATTCCTACAGCTGAAGTAATTTTGACAAACATTGTGAAAGACAAAATAGTTGATCAAAATCATCTGCCGATGAGATTTGTTGCATCAACACCTTGCTTTAGAAAAGAAGCGGGTAGTTATGGTAAAGATACAAAAGGTATGATTAGACAACATCAGTTTTATAAAGTTGAACTAGTAAGTGTTGTTGAAAAAGAAAATTGTTTAGAAGAGTTAGAAAGAATGACAAATTGCGCAACAGATATCCTTGATAAATTGGAACTACCTTACAGAAAAGTTATTTTGTGTTCTGGAGATATGGGTTTCAGTGCCGAGAAAACTTATGATATTGAAGTTTGGTTACCATCTGAAAACAGGTATCGTGAAATTTCATCATGTTCATCCTGCTCAACTTTCCAGGCTCAAAGAATGAAAACTAGGTATAAAAACAAAAATAAAGAAACTGTCTTTGTTGGCACTTTAAATGGAAGTGGTCTTGCGGTTGGTAGAACTTTAATAGCAGTATTAGAAAATTATCAGCAAAAAGACGGATCGATTGTTGTGCCTAAAGTCCTTAGAGAATATATGAATAATTTGGAATTAATTTCACAGAAATAAAGTTGTTTTAGAGATATAGATAGTATAAATATTCACCATATTTAAAAGGAGAATTATGGAAGGTTCAGGAATCGGGCAATTTATACCGTTAATTTTAATATTTGTTATTTTTTATTTTTTCTTAATTAGACCTCAACAAAAGAAAGTAAAAGAACATAAAGCTATGGTTGAAAACCTTAAAAGAGGTGACAAAGTTATTACTTCAGGTGGCATCACTGGCACAGTTGAGAGACTTATAGACAATGACAAAGTTGAAGTAGAAATAGCGGAAAATATTAAAGTTGAAATTGTAAAAGCTACTGGTATTCAAAGTCTTCAAACTACTCAAGAAGTTAAAAAATAAATAAATTTAGATAAGTGCTTTATTTTTCTAAGTTAAGAATTGTTTTTATAAGTATTTTATCTTTGTTATTTATTTTAATAGCTTCATCTAATTTATTTAAGTTTGATGATAGTTTTTTTAACAAAAAAATTAATTTAGGCTTAGATCTACAAGGAGGTTCCTATCTGTTACTTGAAATAGATAATGAGCCTGTAATTGAGCAAAAGTTACAAAACTTAACAACAACGTTTAGAAATTTTTTTAAAGATAAAGATATTAAATTAAGTAATATAAAAATAGATAATCAAAATATATTTTTTTATGTAAACGAGGAAAATAAGCAAAAAGTTATAGATATTTTCCAAGATGAAAATAGTGATATTAATCCATATTATCCTAGATTTAAATCGCACCAATTAGAAATTGAAGATTTAGGTTTAAATTTAAAAATTAATTTTTCACGTCAAGGCTTAATAAATTTAAAAACATCTTCTCAAGACCAAGCCATAGAAATAGTGAGAAGAAGAGTTGATGAAGTAGGTACCAATGAGCCAAATATTTTAAAGAGGGGCAATAGTAGGATTTTAGTAGAACTTCCTGGTTTAGATGATCCAACTAGAATTAAATCTCTCCTAGGTAAAACTGCAAACCTTACATTTAGGTTTGTAACCCAGAATGATGAAGAGAGATTTGGTGTAGAGAAATTAGAGTATGAGGACGGTACTCCCTCAGTAAATGTGAGCAAGAGAATTATAATTAGTGGGGAAAACCTTTTAGATGCTCAACCTAAAATGGATACGCAGAATAATCAAACAATTGTTTCTTTCACTTTAGACAGAGTTGGGGCCAAAAGATTTGGTAAAGCAACCTCAACAGGTATAGGAAAACAATTAGCGATAGTCTTAGATGGAAAAATAATAAGTGCTCCAGTAGTAAGAGATACTATTGCAAGTGGTGCTGGCCAAATTAGTGGAGGATTTACTTTTCAATCAGCAACTGATCTAGCTTTATTATTAAGATCAGGTGCATTACCCGCTCCATTAGAAATAATTGAAGAGAGAACAGTTGGTCCTGATCTTGGTCAAGACTCAATTAATGCTGGAATGATAGCATTAACGATTGGGTTTTTATTAGTTATTGTTTTTATGTTTGTTAAGTATAGATTTTTTGGTTTAATAACTAACGTTACACTAATAATTAATTTATTTATTCTTTTAGGTGTTCTTACCTTATTCGAAGCAACCTTAACTTTACCAGGTATTGCAGGAATAATTTTGACTGTTGGTATGGCTGTGGATGCAAATGTTTTGATTTTTGAAAGGATTAAAGAAGAGCTGAAGCAAGAGAAGAATAATATTTTAGCTTTTGATGGTGGTTATACTAAATCTAGAACTGCAATAATTGATGCTAATATTACTACATTATTAGCTGCTATAATTCTGTTTTTTATGGGATCAGGTCCAGTTAAAGGTTTTGCCGTTACTTTGGGTGTTGGAATATTTACAACACTTTTTTCAGTTTATTTTATTGCTAGATTATTCACTAGCCTTTATGTAACTAAAAATAAACATAATGGAAAGCTGATTTAATGATTGCATTTAACAAATATTATAATCATTTTAATATCTTATCTAGCGCCTTAATTATTATTTCTTTATTTTTACTAATATTTAAGGGACTTAATTTTGGTATAGATTTTAAAGGTGGAACATTAATTGAGTTAAGATCTAATGAGACAAAAATAAACGTTAGCTCACTAAGAGATAAATTTAGTCAAATGAATTTAGGAGATATTTCAGTTAAAAAATTTGGTTCTGATAATGATTTTTTGATTAAATTTGAAAATAAAGATAATAAGAAAAATATAATTTCGGATATCAAGGTAAATCTTGATAAATCATTTGGTAACAATTACGATTTTAGAAGAGTTGAAAATGTGGGACCAAAAGTAAGTGCCGAATTACTAAAATCTGGTGTAATAGCGATTTCCTTATCTCTTGCAATAATGCTTATTTATATTTGGGTTAGGTTTGAATGGCAGTTTAGTCTTGGAGCTATTTTAGCTCTATTTCATGACGTTATTGTTACACTTGGCGTATTTTCACTATTCGGTTTAGAGATCAACTTATCAATTATTGCTGCAGTCCTGACCATTGTAGGTTATTCAATGAATGACACTGTTGTTATATTTGATCGTGTGAGAGAAAATTTAAGAAAATATTCAGATATAAAAATCTTTGAACTAACAAATATTTCAATTAATGAAACTTTATCTAGAACAATTATTACTTCAGCAACAACTTTACTTGCATTACTTGCAATATACTTTTTTGGTGGTGAAATCTTAAAAGGATTTTCACTAGCTATGATTTTAGGAGTTGTTTTTGGAACTTATTCATCAATTTATATAGCCAATACTGTATTAGTAAGACTAAGAGTTTCTCAAAAAACAGTCTTAAGAGAGGACGATAGCAAATAAATTAATAAATATTCTGAGCAGCTACCATTGTTAGTAACATTGGTAGAGAAAGAAGAGTATTTGTTCTAGAGAACAACATTGCTGTTTTAGCTGATTTTGCTTTTGTTTCAGGATCAGTTTCAACAATACCTAAAGCTTTTTTTTGATTTGGCCATATTACAAACCAAACGTTAAATGCCATTATAAGACCTAACCACATTCCAATTCCTATTGCAGTATGTTTTGGAATTCCGGAACCAATACTAAAAGTCATTGCATCATGCAAATAACCATTTAACCAAGCTAGAATTAATCCTGATAAAACAGTAAAAGCTGCAGCCCATCTAAAATAAAATAAAGCTGCTGGAGCAATTACTTTTCCAATTGCTGGCTTTTGTTCATCTGGAATTTTACCCATGTTTGGGATTTGAACAAAATTAAAATACCAAAGTAATCCAATCCACATTATTGCGACAACTACATGTATAAATCTAAATAACCAACTCCAAAACAAAGTATCAAAGGCAATGCCTTCATTGTGAAAAAACATTCCAACAAACAAAATTATAGCTATTGCAAGAGAAGCATGTATTGTTTTTGGTAATGAAGATAATAAATTACTCATGATTCATGAATATATACACTAAATTTAGGTGATTTTTAAGTTTTTATATTTAATTTAGTAAAGGCTTTAAAAACTGACCAGTGTAACTTTCTTTAATTTTAGACACTTCCTCAGGTTTACCCTCTGCGATAATTTTACCACCCTTTACACCACCCTCAGGACCCATATCAACAATATAATCAGCTGTTTTTATAACATCTAAATTATGTTCAATCACAACAACAGTGTTTCCAAGTTTTACAAAAGTATGAAGGATTTCTAAAAGTTTCTTAATATCGTGTTGGTGTAAACCAGTTGTTGGTTCATCTAAAATATACATTGTTCGTCCCGTAGATCTTTTTGATAATTCTTTTGCAAGCTTAATTCTTTGAGCTTCACCACCTGAAAGGGTTGTTGCCTGCTGACCAATTTTGATATAGCCTAATCCAACTTTTTTTAATGTTAATAATTTTGTTCTAATATTAGAAATATTTTCAAAATATTCGCAACCTTCATCTACAGACATATCTAAAACATCCGCTATACTTTTACCCTTAAATTTAATTTCTAAAGTTTCTCTGTTATATCTCGTACCTTTGCATTCATCACATTGAATATAAACGTCTGGTAGAAAGTGCATTTCATAAGTAATCACTCCATCACCTTCACATGCCTCGCACCTTCCACCTTTTACATTAAATGAGAATCTTCCTGGTTTATAACCTCTTGTTTTAGAATCTGGTAAACTTGTAAACCAATCTCTTATAGGACCAAAAGCACCTGTATATGTTGCTGGATTTGATCTTGGAGTTCTTCCTATTGGGGATTGATCTATATCAATAATTTTATCAATTAATTCAACACCTTTGTAACCTTTAAAAGCTTTTGGAGCTTTTTTAGCTTTATTGTTAAGCGTTAAGTTCAAAGCATGATATAGTGTTTGTAATATTAGTGTAGATTTTCCACTTCCAGATACACCAGTAACGCAAGTGAAAGTTCCTGTTGGAATTTTAAGGTTAACATTGTTTAAATTATTTCCTGTTGCACCATTGATTTCAACAAACCTTCCGTTTTTAGCTAATCGTCTTGTATTTGGAATATCTATTTTCTTTTTATTGGCAAGATATTGTCCTGTAATACTATTCTTGTCTTTTTTAATTTCATCATATGTACCTTGTGATGATATTTGACCACCATTAGTTCCTGCCTCTGGTCCTAAATCTATAATATGGTCTGCATTCTCCATTGTTTCGGTGTCATGCTCAACAACTATTACAGTGTTACCTAAATCTCTTAATCTTTTAAGTGCATTGATAAGTTTAACATTATCTTTTTGATGTAAACCAATTGATGGTTCATCTAAAACGTAAAGAACACCAGTTAAACCCGAACCTATTTGAGAAGCTAGCCTTATTCGTTGAGCTTCACCACCAGATAATGTTCCAGACTCCCTAGAAAGAGTTAAATAATCCAAACCCACATTTAACAAAAAATTCAATCTTTCATTTATTTCTTTTAATACATGTTCTGCAATTTTAAATTGCCTTTTGTCTATATGATTTACTAAATCTTTAAACCATTCTGCTGCATCAAATATTGATTTTTTGGTTACCTCACTAATATTAAGATTATTTATTTTTACACATAACGCCTCTTCTTTTAAACGATCCCCATTACATGCTTCACAAGCAGTATCAGATTGATATTCTGCTATAGCCTCTCTTTTCCATTCACTATCAGACTCTAAAAATCTTCTCTCAAGATTATTGATTACACCTTCAAAGGTTTTTTTGTAAGAATATTTTTCGTAACCATCGTCATAATTAAATTTTATTTCATCTTCATCTGATCCATAAAGAACAATATCCTTTATTTTTTTTGGAAGTTTTTTCCATTTTTCATCTAAAGAAAAACCGTAATGTTTAGCTAGTGACGATAGTGTTTGAGCATAATATAAGGTAGTAGATTTTGACCAAGGTTCAATAGCACCATCAGCAAGACTTTTTCTTTCATCAGGCACAACAAGATTTGGATCCACATTTAATTTCATACCAATACCTTCACATTCCTCACAGGCTCCATAAGGACTATTAAATGAGAATAATCGTGGTTCTATTTCCTCAATTGTAAATCCACTTTCAGGACAAGCAAATTTTGTTGAGTAAATTAATTTTTCTACTTTTCTATGTTTTTGAGGCAATGTTTCATCTTCATATTCAACAAAAACTAATCCATTTGCGAGATTAACAGCTGTTTCAATACTTTCAGCTAATCTATTTCCCAGCTTTGAATTTAAAACAATTCTATCAACCAACACTGAAATATCGTGTTTAAGCTTTTTGTCTAAATTAGGAGATTTTTCAATATCATATAAAACGTTGTCTATCTTGATTTTTCTAAAACCTCTTCGTTTGTAACTTAAAATATCTTTTCTATATTCACCTTTACGACCTCTTACTACAGGGGCATATATGTAAATGGTTGATTTTTTTGGTAGTTTTTTAATTAAATCTACTATTTGAGTAATAGTCTGTGAAGTAATTGGTTTACCGGTAAATGGTGAATAAGGAATACCAGCTCTTGCATATAGTACCCTCATGTAATCGTAAATTTCTGTAACTGTTGCAACTGTAGATCTTGGGTTCTTTGAAGTATTTTTTTGTTCAATAGCAATCGCTGGACTTAATCCTTCGATAAGATCAACATTTGGTTTTTTCATTTTATCCAAAAATTGCCTTGCATATGCAGATAAACTTTCAACGTATCTTCGTTGTCCCTCGGCATAAATAGTATCGAATGCTAACGATGATTTTCCTGAACCAGAGAGACCTGTAATTACTACAAATTTATCTTTAGGAATCTCAACAGACACATTCTTCAAATTATGTTCTTTAGCACCCTTAATAACTATCTTTTTCATCATAATTTTTGTTGCTTTGAATTAATAAAATTAATATTCAGAAGAATTGTGGTATAAATCTAATTAATTAAATAAACAAATATAAAAATATTATGGCTGGAAGTTTAAATAAAGTGTTATTAATTGGTCGTTTGGGCGCAGATCCAGAAATCAAACAAATGGTAAATGGCAAGAGCGTAGCGAGATTAAGCCTTGCAACAAGTCAATCTTGGAAAGACAAAAATACTGGAGAAAAAAAAGAAAAAACTGAGTGGCACCGTGTAGTTGTATTTAATGAGGGTCTTGTAAATGTTGTTCAACAGTATCTTAAAAAAGGTGCTCAAATTTATGTTGAGGGTCAAATTACAACAAGAAAATGGAAGGATGAACAATCTGGTCAGGATAAATACTCTACTGAAATTGTTATCCAAGGATACAATTCTTCATTAACAATGTTAGGTGGAGGTAATGGAGGTGGCATTCAAAATGATCCTAATCCACAAAATAATATAGAAGATTCTTCTCAAATATCTAACGACATGGATGATGAAATTCCCTTTTAGTTTCTATGCAAAAATCTGAAGTGACAAAAGATAATAATATTAAACTAATCTCAATGCATGATGAGATGAGCTCGTCATATCTTTCTTATGCAATGAGTGTAATTGTAAGTCGTGCTCTACCAGATATTAGAGATGGTCTTAAACCTGTTCATCGTAGAATTTTATATGCAATGTATAAAGGTGGTTATGATTGGTCAAAACAATTTAGAAAATCTGCAAGAATAGTTGGAGATGTTATTGGTAAATATCATCCTCATGGAGATCAGTCTGTTTATGATGCTCTAGTTAGAATGGTGCAGGATTTTTCAATGAGTTTACCCTTAGTTCAGGGCCAAGGTAATTTTGGTTCAATTGATGGAGATCCTGCTGCAGCAATGAGATATACTGAAACACGTTTATCAAAAGTTTCAGAATTTTTGATTGATGACATTGAGAAAAATACAATTTCCTTTAAGAGCAATTATGACGAAACAGAAAAAGAACCAAGCGTTTTACCTGCACAATTTCCAAATTTATTAGTAAATGGTGCTGGAGGTATAGCAGTAGGTATGGCAACTAGTATTCCTCCACATAATTTAGGTGAAATAATAGACGGAACTTTGGCACTTATAAACAACAAAGATATTAAAATTAGAGAATTAATGAAACATATCCCTGGACCAGATTTTCCTACGGGTGGCGTTATAATTGGAAAAGATATCATTAAACAAGGTTATAATAATGGAAGAGGTTCTTTCAAAATTAGAGGTGAAGTCTCCATAGAACAGCAAAAAAATGGAAGAGAAAGATTAGTAATTACCTCTATTCCTTACCAAGTTAACAAATCAGTCTTAAATGAAAGAATTGCTCAGCTTGTAAGAGAAAAGAAAATTGAAGGAATAAAGGATATAAGGGATGAGTCTAATAGAGAAGGAATAAGAGTTGCTATTGATCTGAGAAATGGTGTTGAGCCAGAAACCATAAAGAGACAACTTTATAAAAATACACAGATCGAAAGCTCTTTTGGATTTAACACTTTAGCTATCGTTGAGGGTAAGCCTAAAACTTGCACATTAAAGGATTTCTTATCAAATTTTTTATCTTTTAGAGAAGATGTTGTAATTAAAAAAACTAAGTTTGATTTACAAAAAGCTGAAGAGCGTGCTCATATTTTAATTGGCTTGTCTGTTTCTGTAGAAAATTTAGATAAAATTATAAAAATTATAAGAGCATCAAAAACACCGGAGGATGCTAAAAGTTCTATATTAAAAACTAATTGGAAAATTAATAAATCACAAAAATTAATATCATTAGTTGATGGTAAAAAAGGAAAAAATTTATATTCATTATCTGAAACTCAAGTACTTGCTATTTTGGAATTAAGACTACAAAAATTAACAGCACTTGGAATAAATGAAATTGAAGTTGAAATCAAAAAACTAGCAGAATTAATTACTACATTTAAAAAAATTATATCTTCAAAAAAAGAGTTGTTAAAAGTTATCAGCGAAGAGCTTAAAAATATTAAAGAAAAATTTGCTGTACCAAGAAGAACTAAAATTATAGATGCAGTATTGAATTATGATATTGAAGAAACAATTCAAAAACAATCTGTAATTATTACAGTTACGCTTCAGGGTTATATTAAAAGAGGCTCACTAGATGGTGTTAAAAAACAAAAAAGAGGTGGTAAAGGTAAATCTGGTATTACAACCAGGGATCAAGATTCTGTTATACAAACATTATCTGTAAATACACATACCTCTGTTTTGTTCTTTTCCACAGAAGGCTTAGTTTATAAAGTGAAAGCTTGGAAAATACCGGAGGGATCTTCTTCATCTAAAGGAAAATCTTTATTTAATATTTTACCTTTAAAAAGTCATCAGGCAATTAGTTCTATTATGCCTATGCCAGAAGATGAAACCGATTCTAAAAATTATCAAATAATTTTTGCTACGGCCTTAGGAAAAGTTAGAAAAAACAGTTTAGATGATTTTTCATCCATAAATGCATCTGGTAAAATTGCAATGAAATTGGATAATAACGATAAGATAGTAGGGGTTAAAATTTGTAAAGATGATCAAGATGTAATTTTAAGTACGAAATTTGGTAAATGTATAAGATTTGAAGCAAAAAAATTAAGAGTTTTCAAAGGTAGATCCTCAAAAGGTATAAAGGGAATTGAATTAGCACCAAATGATGAAATAGTTTCCTTATCAGTTATTGACAGTGATAAAATCAAAAAAAATGGAAAAAAATCTAAAGATGAAAAATCTGAATTGAATGCAAAAGAGAAGTTTGTTTTATCAATAAGTGAAAATGGATTTGGTAAAAAAACTTCTCATTTTGATTACAGAGTTACAAACCGTGGGGGTAAAGGTATTATTGGAATTGTTAATTCACCGAGGAATGGAAATATTACATCTTCATTCCCAGTGTATGAAGGGGATGAAATTTTAATATCAACAAACAAAGGTAGAGTAATAAGAGTTGCTGTTAGAGAGATAAGAACAGCGAGTAGAAATACACAAGGTGTTAGAATTATTAAATTATCTGGCGAGGAAAAAGTTGTATCTGCTATTAAAATAGATGATAATTTGGTATAACTTGATGAGTAAAATAGCTATATATCCTGGCACTTTCGACCCAATTACTTATGGGCATATAGATGTAATAAAAAAAGCCCTGAAATTATTTGATAGGATTATTGTTGGTGTGTCAGATGTAAGTAGTAAAAATTATCTTTTTAGTTCAGAAGAGAGAATAGAGATAGTCAATAAAGCTTTATTTAACGATTTAAAACTTGATAAAAAAAAAATTAAAGTAGTATCATTTAGCTCATTAACTACTGATTTGTGCAAAAGGTATAAATCGAATGTTATCCTTAGGGGATTAAGAGCTGTATCTGATTTTGAATACGAATTCCAATTAGCTGGAATGAACAGAAAATTAAATCAAAATATAGAAACAATTTTTTTAATGTCAGACATTGAAAATCAAATTATCTCATCTAGATTTGTTAAAGAGATTATAAAATTAAATGGTGACATTAAAAAATTTACTACTAGAAGTACTATAAAATCTTTAAAAGAAAAATATGAATACAATTTTAATTAATTTATTTATTTTATTTTTTTTTATTACCAATCAATCAATAGCTGAGGAGAATATAATGATTTTAAAATTAAAAGACGGTGATGTAAAAATAGAGTTATTTGAGGATGTAGCTCCAAATCACGTTAAGAGAATTAAAGAATTAGCAAATGAAGGCAAATACGATAATGTTGTTTTCCATAGAGTAATTGATGGTTTTATGGCACAAACTGGTGATGTAAAATTTGGCAATTCAGATTCAAAGGATTTTGATTTAAGAAGAGCTGGAATGGGTGGATCTGACTTACCAGACCTAAAGCAAGAATTTAGTAGCTTACCTCATGATAGAGGAACTCTATCCATGGCGCGATCTTCAGATCCAAATAGTGCAAATAGTCAATTTTTTATATGTTTTAAACCAGCTCCTTTTTTAGACAGACAGTACACTGTTTTTGGTAAAGTAATAGAGGGAATGGATTTAGTGGACAAAATTAAAAGAGGTGATGAAAGTAACAACGGGTCTGTATCACAACCAGATAAGATCATAAGCTTTAAATCACAATAATCTATTGGATGGCATTAAAAAATTTTGCCTTTAAAGTTTTAAATAAAGATAAGTTTGCTAGATCAGGTGTTATCGAGACGCATCGTGGTAATATAAATACACCAGCCTTTATGCCTGTTGGTACACAAGCAACTGTAAAAGCTTGTACAATTGATGACATAAAAAAAACTGGTTCTCAAATAATTTTGGGCAACACTTATCATCTCATGATAAGACCTGGTGTTGAGCGAATAAAATCTGCAGGTGGATTACATAAATTTATGAACTGTGATTTACCTATTTTAACAGATTCTGGTGGATTCCAAGTAATGTCTCTCTCGAAATTAAATAAAATTGATCCTGAAAAAGGTGCTATCTTTAATTCACATATTGATGGTAAAAAATTCTATTTGAGTCCAGAAGAAAGTATAAGAATTCAATTAGGTTTAAATTCAGATATCGTTATGATAATGGATGAGTGCCCCAAAAAAACTAATGATTATGATTTAATAAAAAAATCTATGGATCTTTCATTATATTGGGCTGAAAGATCAAAAAAGTCGTTTGGCCTAAATCCACACAAAGCATTATTTGGCATTGTCCAAGGAGGATTATTTAAAGATTTAAGAATTAAGTCACTAAATGAATTAATTAATCTAGATTTCGACGGTTATGCATTAGGAGGACTTGCTGTAGGTGAAACTCAAGAGGAAATGTTTAAAGTTTTAGACGACGTTAAAGAATACTTACCTGATGACAAACCTCATTATTTAATGGGTGTAGGTACACCATCTGATATTCTTGGTGCTGTTAAACGTGGTATTGATATGTTTGACTGTGTCTTACCTACAAGATCTGGGAGAACCGGTCTCGCTTTTACCTGGAACGGAAGATTAAACATCAAAAATAACAAATATCAAAATGATAATACACCTTTAGATTCTAATTGTGACAATTTAAGCTTGAATAAATATTCAAAGAATTACCTAAACCATCTTTTTAATACAAATGAAATACTAGCCTCTATGCTTTTAACATTACACAATATCAATTTTTATCAAGAATTAATGTCTGGAATAAGAGATCATATAGAGGCAGGCACATTTGATAAATTTCATGATAAATACATTGATAAGTTGTAGTAACTTTTTAATATTTGCTTAAATTGACATTTGAAAAATTAAAATAAATCTATATATAACATTCATTTAGTTTAAATAAATCGGGGGCCCTTAGCTCAGTTGGTAGAGCAATTCCCTTTTAAGGAATGGGTCGATGGTTCGAGTCCATCAGGGCTCACCACAATTTATCTAAACAGTATTAATAGGTGGATAATCTAATATTACTTCATTAATTTTTTCATTTAGATCTTTAATTCTGTTACTAGATGATGGGTGAGTACTCATAAATTCAGGAGGCTCCTTTCCTTTATTGAGTTTTTTCATTCTTTCCCAAATTTTAACTGTTTCTCTTATGTCATAACCAGATAGAGACGCAAATATCATGCCTAAATAGTCTGCTTCACTTTCTTGTTTTCTATTAAAAGGATTTAAAATTCCTAATTGAGCTAACATACCAACAGTGTTCATGCCAGTTGTTTTATTGATATCTGAAAGTACTCCACCAGAGGCAATATCAATTATTCTTGTTCCTACATTTAATAATGTTCCTCTACTAGCTCTTTCAACTGAATGTTTTGCAACAGCATGTGCAATTTCATGACCCATAACAGCAGCTAAACCATCAGTATTTTTTGTTGCCTCTAGAATACCTGTATATACAGCAATCTTTCCACCTGGCATACACCATGCATTTCTAACCTTTTTTTTATCTATTAAGATATATTCCCAATCAAAATTAGCAGTAGGATCATTTAAACCCTCTCTATCAAAATATTCTGATATAGAAATTTCCATCTTTCTACCAATCTGTTTAATTTCATTAAGAGTTTTTTTATCATCACTCATGCTTTCTTTTTCTTTAATTTTTTCATAGATTTGAGCTGCTTGTGCATTAAGTTTTGCTTCAGAAACTATTTTTAATTGTTTTCTCTCAGTAATTGGCGCTGTAGTACATGATGGTAATAAATATCCACAACAACTACAACCAATATAGGATAAAAATTTTCTTCTATTCATAAGTGTATAAAATTGATAATACTAAAATATCATGAATCTTAACAACAAAATTTTAATAGTTTTGTTTATCATTGCAATTATTTTTGTTATTTACTCGAGTTATAATTAGAAATATGGCTAAAAAAAATCCAAAAAAATCGATATCATTAACATTAAGAAATTATTTTATAACTGGAGTGGTTGTTTTAATACCCATTGGTTTCACATTATATCTCAGTAAAATTCTCATAGGTATATCATCAAACATATTACCAGCTAATATTAATCCCAATAGTTATTTACCATTTAATATACCTGGTGTTGAGATATTAATTTCAATTATATTTATTACGTTTGTTGGAGGATTATCACTTTCTTTTTTTGGAAGAAGAATTTTAAAATTAATCGATGACCTGTTTAAAAGAATTCCTTTTTTAAGAACTGTTTATTCAGCAATAGTTCAAATGACCGAAACATTTTCTA
>CACAYA010000010.1 GCA_902536575.1 uncultured Pelagibacteraceae bacterium
CATCTCA
Source organism: uncultured Pelagibacteraceae bacterium (assembly GCA_902536575.1). Lineage (GTDB taxonomy): Bacteria > Pseudomonadota > Alphaproteobacteria > Pelagibacterales > Pelagibacteraceae > Pelagibacter. Next base: position 8 of record CACAYA010000010.1, read on the forward strand.
ATCATGCAATCACAAATTTCTTTAATTAAATCATATCTCCTCATTAACGCTGATTGATCATAACAAGGTTTAGACTGGGTATCTCTTGGATCAGCAATAGAATTTCCATCAGGTGAAATTAAAAAATATTCACACTCTACACCTGATTTCATAGTTAAATTTTGTTTTCTTAATCTCTTAATTTGATTCTTTAACATTACTCTTGGAGAGGCTTCTACAGGTTTACCATTCATCCATAAGTCTGATGCAAGCCATCCCACCTCTTTATTCCAAGGTAATTGAATAAGACTGTCTGGATCTGGAACACCAAACATATCGCTATCTGCGGGAGACATATCTAGCCAAGCTGCAAAACCAGCAAATCCTGCTCCTGTAGTCTGCATTTCTTTAATAGCATGCGCTGGAACTAGTTTTGATCTTAGCACGCCAAAAAGATCAACAAAGCTTATTAAGAAATATTTTATTTTTTTTTGCTTTGCTATTTTGAATAAGTTTTTAGCCATTGCTTAGGCTATCACAATTATTTAAAAAATGAAAAGATAGTTTCCTTATATAAAATAAAATTTACAACAACTATTAAGATAATCGCGAGAATTACACCATACTTTGCTTTTGGAAAAGCTACCCCTCTCATTTTAGTTGGTCTTAGCTCTTCGTTTTTATCTTCACTCATTATAATAAGATTATAAAAAAGGGGCGCTACATTCAAGTAGCGCCCAAATTTTCTTTTAATTACCAATCGGTAATATTGCTTTTATGATCGTTTGCACCGTGTCTTTTTCTGGATAATCTATCAAGTTCTTCCCTCTCAGATTTATCTGTGATGACACTCCATCCAATCCATACAGCAATTAACAATAGGACTAGTATAAATTCACTAGATCCTGCTCCAGGATAAACCGATCCAGCAACCTCTTCTGCAGGTTTATTTAGATGATCTACCCAGTTTGATACTGTAGCCATATTTTTCTCCTTTACCTGGTTGCCGATGCGACTGCTTTTTCATCATCTTTTGCAGTCTCCATCATTTCATAGTCTAGTCCTGCTATCTCAACTTCACGTGGGATTCTTAATTTACCCATTCCGTTAAGAACTCTAGCAATTATATATCCTGGTATAAGTCCAAGAACTACGAACATTATTATTGCTCCTATAAATTGACCTAATGGATTAATTGTTGCGTAAGTTGATCCATCAAACATAGCTCCAACGCTATATCCAGATGAAGGATAACCATTCAAAACAAATCCACAGATTACAAGCCCGATAAAGCCTGCATAACCATGTACAGCTACTGCTCCAACTGCATCATCAATTTTGAACTTTCGCTCAACCCAATAATGAAGTTTGTAGGAAATTACAACACCAATCATACCAATAATTAAAGCTTGAATTGGATGATATAAGTCATTTCCAGCTGATGCACATATTATACCTGCTAATCCACTTGAGTAAGTCCAGAAAGGATCACCTTTAGCAATAACATACCCAGCTAACAATCCACCTGATAACGACATTAAGAAGTTCATAGTTATTCCACTTAATGTTGTAGGCGTTAAATAAATGTTAGTTGCTGTCCAGAATGTTACTCCTTCCATTCCATACTCAGGCCCAAGGTCATATATTGGAACATTACATGCCGCATAAAATCCCCAGAAACCGGTGTAAATTAGAAACAATCCAATAGTAACTAGCCAAGGATTTCTTGGTCCTATGTTTCTTGGTTCACCACTTGATGAGAACTTTCCAATTCTTGGTCCTAGAACCATTAGAACACCCAGTGCAAATCCTCCTGCTATTGCGTGAATAACACCTGACGCATAAGCATCATGATATCCTAAAAGTTTTAACATCCATCCATCAAAGTGCCATCCCCAAGAAGCATCTATCGACCAGAAGACAGATCCAATCGCAATTGCTAAAACTCCAAATGCGAAAGTTGTTATCCTTTCAATGATAGCCCCTGAAACGATAGAAGCGGCTGTCCATGAAAATAGTAAGAATGCTGCCCAGAAAACACCCATTATATGATCGTTTAGATTTACTGCCATAAGAGCATTAGTTGGATTAGCAAGATCATTTCCTCCAAATCCACCACCTAAAACGAGCCCAGTGCTTTCTGTCATTATTGATGGAGCTAGTCCTGGTCCTGTTGGAAAAGCCCAATAAATCCACCAACCAAACAAAAACCACGTTACTGTTACCAAAGGTATAAGCATTGTGTTTTTCATTAAGGTATGTTGGTGGTGTTTGTATCTTGACGCTCCTACTTCGTACATACAGAAACCGACGTGAATTAAAAACATCAGTACTACCGTTACCCAGTAGTAAAACTCTGTAAATATAGTAGTAAGAGCACCTAACTGATCAGTCATTTTTTACCCCCATATTTGTTTATCAAATCTTATGAAATTTTTAGGAATGTGACAAACAAAACAACTCTTAAAAACCTACTGTGGACAATAGATTTAAAAATAAAATCAACTCTTGATTGTGATATTAAAATTTTAAATAGGCTTTTTTCAAATCAACAAGTGGATGTTTAGGAGACATTTGAAATTTAACTAACAGTTCTCTAGCTATCATATCTCTGTCTTGTTGATTGTTAGGTAACTTAATCGATTTTGGAATAGTAACCCACCCGTTAGCGTTCCTACAAAATACAGCAGGTCTATCATCTTCATAACCCATGTGAACATCCTCGAGCCAATTCAAATCATCCCATCCCATAGCCTCAATGTATTTTTTTAAAAAAGGAGTTATCTTTGTATAATCAGGTAAAAGATTAACATCATATCTATAACCAATTGTTTGGCCAATCATCTTTTCTCTTGCAGTTTCTTTTTTCTTACCTAACTGACCTACTACTTGTTTTTTGCTAGATGTTTTTTTTCCTTTTTTCTTAGACATATTTACACTTAGATTTTATGATAATTGTCAACTCCAACTGTATAATTTGTTCCAGCTAATGGAACTTTTGCCAAAGCGGATGCCTCAGATGTTAGTGCAGCTAAATCTTCTGGCTCAAGTGAGTGAATATTTGTTTTACCACAAGCTCTAGCCAATAATTGAGCTTCTAAAGTCATTGAATGTAAATAATTATAAACTCTTAAAGCAGCATCATCTGGATTTAATCTTGCTCTTAGTTTTGGATCTTGCGTGGCAACTCCAACTGGGCAACGACCTGTGTGACAGTGGTAGCATTCTCCCGCTTTTACACCAATTTCTTTTTCAAAATTTGCCTCAGGTATGTCTTTATTACAATTTAATGCAATCATTGATCCAGTACCAATAGCAATCGCGTCAGCTCCTAAAGCTAAAGCTTTTGCCATATCTGCACCATCTCTTACTCCACCAGCATAAATTAGAGTAACTTTTCCAGTTTTACCAACGTCATCTATTGCTCTTCTTGCTTCTCTAATTGCAGCAATTCCAGGTATTCCAGTGTTTGCAGCAGCGATGTGTGGACCAGCTCCAGTAGATCCTTCCATTCCATCTAAATAAATTGAGTCAGGATCACACTTTGCAGCCATACGCACATCATCGTAAACTTTTGAAGCTCCTAATTTTAATTGAATAGGAACTTTATTTTTTGTTAGTTGTCTTAATTCTTCAACTTTCAAAGCTAAATCGTCTGGACCTAACCAGTCAGGATGTCTCGCAGGAGATCTTTGGTCAATACCTGAAGGTAGTGATCTCATTTCTGCAACTTGGTCAGTTACTTTCTGTCCCATTAGGTGGCCACCCATTCCAACTTTTTGACCTTGTCCAATAAAAACTTCTATTCCATCAGCTAACTGAGCATGATGAGGATTAAAACCATATCTTGATTGAATACATTGATAGTACCATTTTTCTGAATATCTTCTTTCATCTGGTATCATTCCACCTTCACCTGAGCAAGTAGCACTACCAGCCATAGTTGCTCCTCTTGCTAAAGCGGTTTTTGCCTCATAAGAAAGTGCACCAAAACTCATTCCTGTAATATAAACTGGAATATCTAATTCAATTGGGTTTTCACATCTTGGACCAATAACTGTTTTAGTCTCACATTTTTCTCTGTAACCTTCTATTACAAATCTTGTTAATGTTCCTGGTAAGAAAACTAAATCATCGAATGTTGGAATTTTTTTCATTAATGCCATTCCACGCATTCTGTATCTTCCTAATTGAGCTTTAATATGAATATCGTCTATTACTTCAGGAGTAAAAATTGCGTTATGTCCTAATAAACTTTTATTTCTTTTTCCTTCTTCATGTGCGTGTACATCAGCTTTTCCACCAACACCTTTTCCGTTCTTTTTAACTTTTTTACTTTTTTTCTTAGGCATTAAATTGCTCCCTTCTTTTCTGTAGGTTCTAAATTGTCATAATTCCAAAGTTTTTTACCAGCTACAATTTTTTTCATTTTACTAACGTCAAAATCTTCACCTATTTCTGCGACCTTAAGTTTTCTTCTCAACCAATCTTGATCACTAAGTGTTAATTCTGCATCTACAGCATCACTACCATAAGATCCAATTTCTCCACCTACGAAAATTGTCCCATCATACATAGAGTCTCCTAAATTTATTCCAACATCTCCAAGAATTATTATTCTTCCTCTTTGCATCATAAATCCAGTAAATGCACCAGCATCACCACCAATAATAATTGTGCCACCCTTCATATCGATGCCGGTTCTTGCACCAACACTACCTTTACAGATTAAATCTCCACCTCTTATAGCAGCTCCAAAACAAGAACCTGCATTTTTTTCAATAACTACTTTTCCAGCCATCAAATTTTCTGCACACGACCAACCAACTCTTCCATTAATTCTAACAATCGGACCATCACAAGATCCCATTCCAAAATACCCTAAACTACCCTCAAAAATTAAGTTTAGTTTATTTAAAATACCAACACCTAAACTATGTTTCCCTTGTGGATTTTTAATTACAATTGTTCCATATCCTTGGCTCATTAGGTTATCTATTTCCTTATTAGCTTCAGGCGCAGACATATTCATTACATCTAAGTCTGTTCTTTTATTAAAATCAACATCGTATGTTCCAAAGTAATAAAAGTTTTCAGCCTCGTCCGGATTAAAAAACTTTTGCTGAGTTCTTCCTGTAAGAACCTCAGTATGCATACCCATTGATTGGGCTTTGGACTTTTTATCGATAGTTTTTATATTTGCCATACTTTCACCTCTCCATCAAAAGGATCATAAGTGTCAATTTCGTGTGGTAATACCGACCTTATCGCTATCTCTTCTGATCCCATTGCAACTAAATCATCTGACTCATAAAGCACTAATGGTTTTGCTGCCATTGTATCTTTTGCCATACCTAAAGAGTCTTTAGTTGCTACAAAATAGGTAAAAACACCATCAAGCCCAGATAGAGAGTCTTTCATTCCTTCCTCAAGACTCGCTCCTTCTCTCATTTTTTGTGCTATATAAACCGCAATCAATTCCGAGTCGCATTCTGACATAAATCTCATTCCTTTATTCTCAAGGACTCTTCTATTATTCCAATAATTTGTAAGTTGTCCGTTATGCACAACTGATACATCACTAAAAGGATAACCCCAGAATGGGTGGGCTGATTTAATATCTACACCGGACTCTGTTGCCATTCTTGCATGTCCAATAGCATGTGTTCCAACAAGTTTATCTAAACTATATCTGTCACATACCATTTTTGCGTTTCCCAAGTCTTTAATTACTTCTAAAGATTTTCCCATTGATAATATTTCAACTCCAGGGATACTTTCAATTCTTTGAGAAAAATCTAATAAATCTTTTGTTTCAAAATCAATTTCATATCTTAATGAGTAAGGGAGAGTTCTTTCTTCTTTGACAATTTTTGCACCCATCTCAGCTAAAGTTTGATCAACAATTTTTTTTCTTTCATCGTAGACAGCAACATCTTCCATAACCGAAGAACTACCCTCTCCAACATTTTCTCCAACTTTAAAACGCATGATAAAATTTTTACCATCTGTATCTCCGTATAAAGCATAACCTGTTGAGTCTTCACCTCTGTGTTTTAATGCTTGGAGCATACCTTGGAGTTCACTTCCAACATTTGAGGATTTACCTCTATGAATTAAACCTGCTATACCACACATATTTTACCCTTCTTTTATTTATGACCTATGGAAGACAATCAAGATAAGTATCCAGATCCCATTGAGTAGTTGCACCTAAAAATCTTTCCCATTCATCATTTTTATACCAATGGAAAACTTTATACATTTCATCTGGCATTGCAGATTTAATTACTTCATCCTCTGCCAATCTATCCAAAGCTTCTCCTAAACTCAAAGGAAGTTTTTTAACATCTTTACCAGCTTTTTGTGCTTCGTAAATGTTTCTAGATTCTGGTGCAGCTGGCTTCATTTTTTTTGATATACCTTCATCACAAGCTTTCAATAATGCTGCTCCTAGTAAGTAAGGATTATGCATTGAGTCCACAGATCTATACTCAAATCTTCCAGGCGCAGAAACTCTTAAACCACAAGTTCTATTTTGGTAACCCCAATCAGCATAAACAGGTGCCCAAAATCCCTGGTCCCAAAGTCTTCGATAAGAATTTACTGTTGAAGATCCTAAAGCAGTCAAGGCAGGCAAATGTTTCATAATTCCAGCAATCGATTGCAATCCTACTTTTCCTGGTAGTTGCATATCTTTAGTATCAGGCATGAAAGTGTTGGTCCCACCTTCTACATAGCTAAAAACTTCTTCAACACCTGGTAATCTTTTATTTCCAAGTTTGTTAACCTTTATCTTTCCACCTTTCCAAAGAGACATATTTGTATGACATCCACTTGCTGATACTCCCATAAACGGTTTGGTCATAAAGCAAGCTATTAAACCATGTTCTCTTGCAACTTGTGCACAAATTTGCCTGTAGGTGGATAATCTATCAGCATTTCTTAAAACGTTATCATATGTCCAATTAAGTTCTAATTGACCTGGTGCATCTTCATGATCACCTTGAATCATGTCAAGACCCATAGCTTTAGCGTATTCAATTACTTTCATAAACACTGGTCTTAAAGACTCAAACTGATCTATGTGATAGCAGAAAGGTTTTGAAAACCCTTTTCCTGTAGGTGTGCCGTCTTCATTTTTTGTCAACCACATCATTTCTGGTTCAGTACCGACTCTTAACTCAAGACCATGTTTCTTTTTAAACTCATCTGCAAATATTCGTAAATTTCCTCTGCAGTCAGAAGTTAAATGACCTCCAGGATTTTTTCTTTCTTCTCTATTTCTAAAACAAGTAACAAATACTCTTCCAACTCTCTTATCCCATGGTAATTGAACAAAAGTTTCTGGATCAGGAATTCCAACCAGCTCCATTGCCTCTGGTCCATATCCAATATAGTTATTGTGACGATCTAAAAATAGATTTGCTGTTGCTCCGTAAACTAATTGAAAACCTTTTTCTGCAGTCCTTTCCCAATGATCAGCAGGTATACCTTTTCCAACAACTCTTCCAGTGACAGAGATAAATTGATAATAAATATATGTAATTCCTAATTCATTAATTTTTTCTCTTACATTTTTAACTAATTTTGCTCTGCCTGGCTGGTTTACATGTTTTTCTAGATCCGTCATTTTTCCCCTTAATCAATTATAAATTTTCTAAAACGTAGCTGAAAAATTTATTTGTGTCTAGGCTTGAAGTTTAGCTCCAAGGGAACGGACTGTTCGAAGTAGGGTGAAGTTCTCCCTTCTCGTAACGGTTGTATCTAAACGGTTTTAATAAATCACTCTCAGTACCAAGAATTTCTTTTGCAACAAGTTCTCCTACACCAATCATTTTATAGCCGTGATTAGCGTCTGCTATCATATAAACATTTTCTAAAAATCTATCAAATATTGGGAAAGAGTCTGGTGTCATACATCCAAGTCCACCTGATGGACCTTTTCTATATAAGTCAGATTTACCCTCAAATCTTTTTTGACAATGAGCTAAAGCCGAACACCACATTTCATTAAATGCCTCCGTAGTTTGGTATTCAGGTGACTCTATTCCATATGGATCTACATTAACCTCATCAAAATGTTTATCTACAATATAAGGAGAAGTTCCTCCTTGAACTCCTAAACCTTCAATATCTGGTTTATAATAAATTCCCCAAATTTTATCTGTTAATAATTTTTTTGTTTTATCTGAATATAATGGTGCTGTTGAGTCTACGTGAACTACAGGTGGTTGCTTACCATCATTTGTTTTTAAAAAATCAGGCTCAACTCCAATCACCCCTTCTTGAAGCATCCAATATTTCCACATATCGGTTTCGTGAAGCTTACCATCTTTACCTTTTATTTTTGCTATCTTAGGAAGCTCTAACATATTCCAAAAATCTCTAGCCCATGGACCTGCACCAACAACTACTTGTTCACATTCAATTGTACCCTTATTGGTCTCAACCCCAGTAACTGCTTTACTATTACTGCCTCTTTTAAAACCTGTCACTCTAACACCTTTCATTACCTGTACACCATTGCTGGTAGATTTATTTTCTAGAGCTTTAATAGAGTCTTTATTAAAAGCATATCCACCTTTTTTTTCGTGTAGAACTGAAGTAATACCTTCGGCCTGCCAGTCATCAAATATATCTTTCATATATTTCATGCAATCTTTCTCACCCTCAATAAATTCTGACTCGTAACCAATAGCTTTTTGTTGTTCATAAATACTTGCAACATCTTTATGCATAACCTCAGGTGAAATTTGTAAATATCCTACCGCATTATATTTAAAAGCCTTAGGATCGCTTTCCCAAACTGAAACGGAGTGAGCCATCAATTCTCTCATTGCTGGCTGAAAATAATTATTTCTTACAACACCACATGCAATTCCGCTAGCACCTGAAGCAGTGTCTTTTTTTTCTAAAACAACAATATCTCCAGGATTTTTATAAGTTTCTGATAGTTTCCAAGCAGTGCTCAAACCATGTATACCACCACCGATAATGACTACTTTTGCTTTTGTGGGTAAGGACATATTAAAACCTTATTTTTTAGAAATCATAATTGATATAATTATTTTTAGAACTAAAAAGTATATATATAAAATATACACTTTAAACTTAGCCGAAATAAGTGCTTAATAGCTTATATTTTTAAGAGTATTTAAATATTCATTGAACTCTTTAATAAACGAGTCGCTTGGCTTAATATTCTTAATTCTTTGATCTTTTGAAGTTTTCTCCAAATGAAAGAATCCTTTTTCGCATGCTTCATTAATAATTAGAGCTGATTTTGGCCTGGATGTTTTAAATAGTTTAGTTTTAAGCTGTTCAACAGATAATTTCTTATTTTCTTTGTAGGCAGACATTACTAATAACATCATATGATAATGAGAAGGAGATTTTCTAAAAAAATAATTACTTGAAGTATGAGATTCTCTCATTTGATCTTCCCAAAAATTTAAAAGAGTTTTTTTATCTTTAGGCATTAACTTTACGATTTTACTCTGGACTTAGTAGGATCATAAAAAGGAAATCCAACTACTTTTGCGCTTATTCTTTTTTGGTGACCATCAATTTTTCCAACTTCAACTTCTGTTCCAATTTCTGAATACTGAACATCCATTCTGCACAAAGCTATATTTTTATTTAATGTTGAGGATAGACATCCACTTGTAATTACTCCAATTTGAGATCTACCAATATGAACACAGTCACCATGACCTGCGATCTCTTTACCATCTAACTCAAGTCCAACAAGTTTTTTTTGAGGATTATTTTTTCTTTTTATTAATTCATCTTTACCTACAAAATCTTCCATTTTTGTTTTTAACGGAACTGCAAAACCAATACCTGCTTCAAAAGGATCTTGTTGACCATCAAATTCATTACCAAATAAAATTAATCCTGCCTCAATTCTAAGTTTGTCTAAAGCTCCAAATCCTGCAGGGATCAAACCATCTTTTTCTCCCACCTCCATTAATTTATCCCAGACTTCAGGAGCATGTTTAGGATGACACCAAATTTCATATCCAAGTTCACCAGTATAACCAGTTCTAGAAACAATCAATGGTATACCTTGTAAATCTTCTATTCTGCAAATGCTAAATCTAAACCATCCAAGTTCATCTATAGAAGGTTGAGTGGGAGGTGTAAAAATTATCTTTTTTAAAATTTCTCTGCTTTTTGGACCTTGTAATGAAACATTACTTATTTGGTCTGTTGAATTTTTAATGTTTGCGTTAAAATTTTTCTTTTTTGCAATTTCTTTTAACCATTCACCCCCATATTCATCTCCGCAGATCCATCTAAAACCAGTTTCACTTAATCTTAAAAGTGTGCCGTCGTCAAACATCATTCCATTTTCGTAGCACATAGCTGAATAAACAACTTGACCTACAGACAGTTTTTTAACATTTCTAGTAAGTGTATAATTTAACAATTCTTCTGCATCAGGACCAATAATTTCAAATTTTCTTAATGAAGATAAATCAATTAAAACTGCATCATTTCTACAAGCGTTGTACTCATTAACAAGCCCATGTTTTGTGTAATCATTTGGAAGCCAAAAACCTCTAGCATCTATAAAGTTTCTTGTTAGTTTTGAAGTTCTTTCATAAAACCCAGAATTTCTTGTAAGTTTTTTTTCAGAGTCTGTTTTCATCCTGAATGCAAATGATTTAGTAAATTCTTTTTTTTTGTCGTATGTTCTAACAAAAATATTCGTTGGATTCCATGAATTACAAGGATCTATATCACTAGGACATGCTGTTGTCCCAATAGTTAAATCTTTTAAGGCTCTAAACATGACATAATCACCAGGACGTGAATATGATTCATCTGAAACAACTGAGTTTAATCCACCTTCAGATGTATTAAAAAATAAATTGATTGCGTGCCAGCCTTTTTGTTTTTGTAGACCATACTTTGACATACTTTCTGTAAGATTATCAGAGCAATTTGCATGGCCAAAATAACCAGCATCTTCATAGTACTTTGAAGTACAGGCAAGATTAAAAGTGTCATGTTTACCAACGGTATCTCTAATTACTTCTACCAAAGGTTCATGGTCTGTATCATAAAATTTAGAAAATAATCCTGGACCTGGAAATGTATTTCCCATGAAAGTTCTAGTTGTTTGCCAATCCAAACCTTTCTCAATTCCTTTTTCTAATTTCCTTGTATCAAATGCCACAAAGTCTGAACATTGTCTACCTGTAGGACTTATTACTTGAATATAGTCGCCTTCTTTAACTTCATAAGATATACTACTTGCTTTATTTATATTCTCCTCGTGCGAAGGTTCAAAGACAGGGTTTGGAATAACATTTAATTCTTTGTCATTAATAATATTTGCTCTTTTAATATAAATTGTTAAATCAGTGGGCGGAATTTGTTTTGTAACATCCATGTCTTGTCCAGGTGCAGCAAATATTGCAAAACATTTATCTTTAGACTTTAAATTAATTTTTTCATCAATTTGGGTATCAATATCAAATACTATTGAGGATTTTGATTCTGAAATATTTAAGTTTAGTTTTTTAAGTTGATAATTGGTTGCTAGGATGCTCTCATCTTTTTTACTTAAGATATCTCTAATAAAATTTTTATTGTTGTTACTTTTAAGATTTAAAATACCTACATCTGATTTTCCATCTTTATTAAAACATATTATTTCACAAATTTGATTTCCCTCGTTATTGATAATCTCTATTTCATCGTCAGGGAAAATATTAAAAGCAGTAAGACCACCACCATTAACAACATGTCTTTCAACTCCTGGTGGTAAAATATTAAGTCCTGGATATTTTATTGCTTTACTAATTCCTAACATGATCAATACTTTATAATAATTTTATTGTGACCATATTATACTGAAAACGAGTTGACTATACCTTTAAATCAGAACATAATTTAAGATTAATATTAATAAATGAGGTGAAAAAAATGAAAAGAATAATATCATTATTATCTGCTCTTGTAATTTCTGTGGTAAGTTTTGCAGGAATTTCTAATGCTGCAGATAGCAAAAAACCCATCGTAATCCCAACTCATAACTGGTCAAGTCAAATTGTAATGGCTTATGTTATTGGTGGAATTTTCGAAAGTATGGGTAACAATGTTAAATATGTAAATGCTGACTCACAAGCAGTTTACGAGTCAATTAGAATTGGAGATGTAACTATATCTCACGAAGTGTGGGAATCTGCATTTGGTAAATCATTCACAACTGCTTTAGATAAAGGTGGTTTAATAGATATGGGTGATCATGAAGCAAGAACACTTGAAGATATGGGGTACCCAAACTGGGTTACAGACAAAGGATTATGCCCTGGTCTACCAGACTGGACTGCTTTAAAAAATCCTGACTGTGCTAAAAACTTTACAACACCTGACTCTCCAAATGGAAAAGGAAGAATGCTGGAAGGTCCACAAACTTGGCATGGTGATTTAATACCACAAAGGGTTGATGCTTTAGGTTTAGGTGATCTTTGGTGGGTTAAATTTGCTGGAAGTGCAGATGCACTTTGGGCTGAATTAGCAGCTGCTGAAAAAGAAGGAAGAGGAACAATAATTTTCAATTGGACACCAAATTTTACTGATGGTGCTGGTTTTACATTTATTGATTTTCCTCCATACACAGCAGGTTGCAGACCAGAAGATGGTGGAGATGGAAAATGTGGTTCTCCAGATGGCTATCTGAAAAAGGCAGCTCATGAGGATTTTCCAAAAACTCATCCAAATGCAGCTAAAGTGTTTAAAAAAATGTCATTTTCTACAAGTCAAATTGGAGCAATGGCAGCTTTAGTTGATCTAGATAAGATGACTCATGAAGATGCAGCTAAAAAATGGTTAGCCGATAATAAGAAAGTGTGGGAAGAATTTACACACGATCATTAAGGTTAAAAATATAAAACTTATAAATCTCTCCCAACATTGTTGGGGGGGGATTTTTTTTTATTTAATTTTTGTATAATATAAACCCATGAAAAATATTATTTTATTTTTAATTTTAACTTTTTTTATTTGTTCATCAGTTTTTGCACGTAGTACTGGATGTAAAGAGGGAAATTGTGAAAACGGATATGGAAAATGGGTTTATACTGATAAAACTACTTATGAAGGAGAGTGGGTTGAAACGAAGAAACAAGGTCAGGGAGTAGAAACTTGGCCAAATGGATATATCTATAAAGGTGAATTTAAAAATAGTGTATGGAGTGGACAGGGACTACTAACATTCCCAGATGGTTCCTTTTATGATGGTGAATGGGCCAATGGTTTCATGAATGGTCAAGGAACATTCACTTGGGCTGATGGAAAGCAAAAATCAGGAATTTGGAAAAATGGAAAACTACAAGAATAATGTCCCAAGAAAATTATTTTAACAAATTAAAAGAATTACCAGAGCAGGTTAGACAGTTTGGTGGATTAATAATAATTACTTTAATAATCATTTTATCATTTGTTATTTTAAACAATATTTTTGGAGAAGGTGATGATTTAGTAAAAAGGATGAAATTAGAAGAAGAAAGAATTGCAGAAGAAAGAAAATTAAATGAATTAATATCAAGTCTGCCATCTGGAATTTTAGTTGCTTTTGATGGAACTGATCATCATAGACTATCTGTCGATGTTTACGAGAAAGTCTGTAAAGCAACAAAACTTATTCCTCAAAGAGCGATAATGGGGGCTAATTTTCTTAATTTTAGAGCGCATGAAATTTATACAATTAATGGCAACAAAATTGATGAAACATTTGTTGAATGGAATGAAGAAAAAAATAAATGTTTTGCAGGTTTCACAGTTAGTGGAAATAATGTTGGAGTAGATGAAGAAATTAAAGTAAGTGGGGAGGCATTAAGTTTTTTAAGTACTGGTATTGATACTAGAATTTATTATATCAAAAATTTTTAATTAAGGAGAGACGAGTATTATATACATATTAATTCAACTAAATTTCGTATAACTTAATAATTATTTATGTCCGATACAGTTATTAAATGTGAATCTGTCTACAAAATTTTTGGAGAAAATGCCAAAAAAATGCTCCAAGAAGCTAATGGAAACGTAGATGCAAAAACTTTTCAAGAAAATGGATGTATAGTTGGAGTTAACAATGCTTCCTTTGAAGTAGCAAAAGGAGAAATGTTAGTTGTGATGGGTTTATCTGGATCAGGTAAGTCAACATTGCTTAGATGTATTTCAAGACTAACAGATGCAACAGGTGGAAAAATTTTTATAGAAGGTCAAGATTTATTGGAGCTAAACAACAAAGAACTTATTAATCTTAGAAGAAATAAAATGGGAATGGTTTTTCAAAGCTTTGCGTTGTTGCCGCACAAGACTGTAGTTGAAAATATAGCATTTCCATTACAGATTAAGGGAATTAATACTGATGAAAGCATTAGTAAGGCAATGGATATGGTTAAGTTGGTTGGATTAGACGGAAGGGAAAATTATTTTCCAAGAGAACTTTCAGGTGGACAACAGCAAAGAGTAGGTATTGCAAGATCCTTAGCTGTAGAGCCGGATATTTGGTTTTTAGATGAGCCTTTTTCAGCATTAGATCCTTTGATCCGAAAAGAAATGCAGGATGAGTTTTTAAGACTTCAAGATAAATTGCAAAAAACTATAATGTTCATAACTCATGATTTTGATGAAGCTTTAAAGCTAGCTGATCGAATAGCAATTATGAAGGATGGTATAATTGAACAATTAGATACACCTGCTAAAATAGTTTTAAATCCTGCAACTGAATATGTGAGGAAATTTACTGAAGAAGTCCCAAGGGAAAAAGTTTTGTTAATTGAAGATGTAATGGATCAATCTACAAGTGATAATTTAGGAGATTTAAGGGTTTCAAAAGATGAGATTATTGAAAATGTTGCTGAAAAAATTCTAACTCAAGAAAAAACTGTAGGAGTTATAGATAGTAATAATAAAATTATAGGCTCTATTAATGCTACAAAGATAATTAATACAGTTTTTGGTGGAAGGAAAAATGGAAATTAAATTATGGAATTTTTAAAAAAAAATCCAAAAATATTTCAGTGGTTGTTTTTATTAATTGTTTTTTTCGCATTATGTTTTGCAATCGAAGTTCCTGAAACATATAAATTTATAAGAGGTCAGGCAGAGTTTGTTAAAGACCCCAATCAAAGCACCTTTGTTTTTGCTGGCAAGGAGGTAAGGTATTATGCTTTTGATGTCTTTTGGAGATTGCCTCCGTTACTTGGATGGTTACCTATATGGATAAATGATTCATTATTTTTCCTAATGAACGACTGGATGCCGATGGAGTTTTGGAATGAAGATACACAAGAATTTAAAACAAGACCACTTCTCTTGCAAATAAGTAGAAATTTAACTGCATTTATGACCTTTATAATTGAGTTAATTAGAGAGATTTTATTAGGTGGATTAGAAACTATTGTTGCATTTACAAGTTGGGATTTTATTGATGCTAATCCATGGGCAGAATTACCAGGTTTACCATGGACTATTGTTGCTGCTGGAGCAACAATATTATCTTATAAATTGAGCGGTAAAGGTTTGGCCATTTTCGCTGGATTAACAATGGTTTACATTTCTATTTTTGGTCAGTGGAAACCATCTATGCAAACTTTATCGTTTATTTTAGTTGCCGCGCCATTGTCTTTTATATTTGGACTAGGTCTAGGTATATCTGCATTTAAAAGTAAACGAGTGGAAAAAGCTCTTTATCCAATTCTCTTAGTTATGCAAACCATGCCACAATATGCAGTTCTTGTTCCTGCTCTAGTTTTATTTGGAGTAGGTGATCATGCGGCAGTAATTATAACCATGATAGTTGCCATTCCACCAATGATATTATTAACTTTATTAGGATTAAGAGCCATACCACCTGAAGTAATCGAGGCTGGCAGAATGAGTGGATGTAATAATTGGCAATTAATGTTCAAAGTATTAATTCCTACAGCTAGAAGAGATATACTAATCGGAGTTAACCAGGTGATTATGGTTTGTTTTTCGATGGCAGTTATTTCAGCTTTTATTGGAGCAAAAGGTTTAGGTTTCAATTTATTATTAGCTCTTAATCAGCTTAATATTGGATTAGCTTTAGAAGCAGGTTTATGCATTAGTCTTATTGCAATATTATTAGATAAAATGTCTTTGGCATGGGCAAATAAACAAACAGATTATTTTGGTAATCTTTCATTCTTCGAAAGAAATAAAAATACTATATTTTTTATTGGAGCATTTGTTATAGGAATTATTCTTGCTTATATAGGAACTTTTTTGTTCAAAGGTACTTTCAATTATTTATTTGAAATTCCACATAACAAAGGAATATCAACTGCAGATTTTTGGAACAAAGGAGTTGATTGGATCTTTGATACATTCTTCGTATATATAAAAGCATTTAACACATGGTTAATACAAGAGGTTTTACAGCCAATGCGAGCACTTTATTTAAGGATGCCTGCTGTTGCTACAATAGTTTTAGTAGTTGGGGCTGGTTACTTAATTGGTGGAATTAGATCAGCACTAGTAGTATGTGGGTTAACTTTATTTATAGCTCTTAGTCCATGGTGGGACAGAGCATTAGTAACAACATACATGGCAACTTTTGGAGTTATAGTTTCATGCTTAATTGGTTTTACAGTTGGAACATTATGTTTTCAAAGTAAGGGGGCTGCAAAATTTATGTTGGGTGTTTGCGATATATTCCAAACTTTTCCATCTTTTGTCTATTTAATTCCAGTAATGATGTTATTTGGAATAACAGACACTTCTGTTTTAATAGCTGTAATCGTTTATGCAACAATACCTGCAACCAGATATACAATTGAAGGTCTTAGAAGCGTTCCAACAGGTTTACATGAAGCTGCAACGATGTCTGGTGTAAACAAGTTTCAAAGATTAACAAAAATTGAATTCCCATTAGCTTTTCCTCACATGATGCTTGGTTTAAATCAAACAATAGTTTTTGCTCTATTCATGGTAATTATTGGAGCCTTCATTGGGACAGAAGATCTAGGTCAATATATTTTAAAAGCTTTATCTGATAAAAATGGTGCAGGTATAGGTCTGACATTAGGTATTTGTGTAGCATTTATAGGGTTAATTTTTGATAATTTGATAAGAACTTGGGTCAGTAAGAGAAAGAAACATTTGGGAATAGCCTAATCTTTATTATGAAAAAAATTTTGATTATAGGATCAGGAGCAATGGGAGCTGCTTTTTCTATTCCTTTAATAGAAAATAGACATCATGTAACACTTTCTGAGCCACATAATATTAAATTAATTAGTAAATTAAATCTTAAAAAAAAGTTTCATCCATCTTTAAAAATTAATTTACCAAAAAAAATAAAAACAAAAAAATTTGTTCCTGAAATGTTAAATTTAAAGTGGGATCTTATAGTTGTAGCTGTAAGTTCCGTTGGAATAGAAATAATTAGTAAATATTTAGCACACCTTAAAAGTAAAACTCCTATTTTGGTTCTTACTAAAGGACTAAAGTTAGATAAAACAAAAAAAATTATTACTATGTCTGAACAGCTTAATAAAAATAATAACAAACTAAATATTTCTGTCTTAAAAGGCCCGTGTTTAGCAAAAGAGCTTGCTCGAAAGATAAAGAGTTATACTGTTATTGGGAATAAAAATATTAAGGTAGCAAAAGATATTGGGAAGATAATATCCACTAAGTATTATAAGACAGAACATACAACTGATGTCAGAGGTGTAGAGTTTTCTTCAGCTATTAAAAATATATATTCTATGATAATTGGATCAGGACAAGGTGAGAACACATCTTCAGCTTTATTTAGGAAATCAATTGATGAAATGGATTATTTAATTAAATATTTTAAAGGAAAAAAAGAAACTGTTTATGGGCTTGCTGGTGTAGGTGATCTGTACGTAAGTGCTGTTGGTGGCAGAAATAGTAAAATGGGTGATTATCTTGGTAAAGGTTTTACTTTTAAATCTGCCAAGAAAAAATTTATGAAAGATGATACTATTGAAGGTGCTGATCTTGCTTTCGAAATTGCTCCGTACATTTTAAAGAAAATTAATCGTAAAAAAATACCTTTAATGATTGCATTATTAAATGCAATTACAAAAAATAAAAAATTAAAAATAAAATATTAAATTTTATTTATTCAGAAAAGTTTTCATAGAATCGTCCATTGCCTTTTCCCAAGGCGTATGATGGATTGGAGCAATGGAACCAGTCACAGGTGAAGAAAAGGATTTATTTCTATAAGTTAAAATATCTTCAACTTTATGATGCTCCCACTCTTTGAAATGTTTTCTAATTAATTCAAAATCTATATTAGGATAATCTGACATTTCATGAAGTTCTTTAGTATATTCTGTTTGAAAATCTATCATTTGATCTGGATTTTCTAATTTTTCTTCCATACCAACCCACTTGTTAATGTCTTTTTCTATTTCATCATTACTAGGCATTTTAATCTTACCCATAATAACGTCTCTTGCATACCAAGCTTGGCAATCAAACATATTAAAAGTATGAAATTGATCCTGCATTCCTAAATATAAAATTTTATGATTATCTTGCCATACTACCCCCTTGTATAATTTTGGTGGGTATAATCTATTATGAGTTTTTAATTTTAAACTTTCATCTAAAAATGGAAAATGATGTAGATAACCAGTGCATAAAATTATGACATCTGCCTCTTGTTTAGTTCCATCTTTGAATATTGCATTTTTACCATCAAGTTTATCTAAGTAATGAACTTCTTTCATACCTTTGGGCCATTTAAATCCCATTGGATTGTGTCTATAGCCAATAGTAACACTTTTAGCTCCATATTTATTACACTGTAGCGCAACATCTTCTGCAGAATAGCTACTGCCAAGAACAATTACATTTTTATCTCTGAATTCTTCAGCATCTCTAAAGTCGTGAGAATGCATAATTCTTCCAGGAAAGGAATTCATTCCCTCATATTCTGGGATAAAAGGAACAGAAAAATGACCAGTCGAAATAACCAAATAATCAAAATTTTCAGTTAAAATTTTATTATTAGCTTTATCTTGATAGCTAATTTCAAACTTGTCATTTTTGAATGAGGTATTTGTAACTCGAGTATTAAATTTAATTTTATGTTTTAAATTACCTTTGCTTACTCGTCCAACTATATAGTCGTATAGAACTTCTCTAGGAGGAAAAGAAGGTATCGGTTTACCAAAGTGGTCATCAAAAGAATAATCAGCAAACTCCAAACATTCTTTGGGACCGTTTGACCATAAATATCTGTACATGCTGTTTGGTACTGGATCTCCATATTGGTCAGAACCTGTTCTCCAGCTATAATTCCAAAGGCCACCCCAGTTATCTTGTTTTTCGAAACAAACTATTTCAGGTATTTTTTCACCTTTATTTTCCAAATGTTCAAATGCTCTTAACATCGAAAGACCACATGGACCCGCACCTATAATTGCTACTTTAGACATCTAAATTTTCCTATCATTAATAATTCTATAAATATATCTTACTTACAAAAAAAAGAAAAATAAAATTTTTATTTACTATGAAACATAATTGGAATTACCCAACTTTGATGTGGGTAGGCAAAAATAGGATCAATGATTTAGTTGATGCCTGCCAAGATCTAAAAATATCAAATCCATTATTCGTTACTGATAAAGATTTAATTAATCTTGATATGATTAAACGTATATTACAGAATTTAAAAAAAAAATTTAATAATTTAGAAATTTTTTCAAACTTTTCAGGAAATCCAATAGGTCAAAATGTAGATGAAGGTGTAAAAGTCTATAACAAATCTAATTGCGACGGTGTAATAGCAATTGGTGGTGGAAGTGCACTTGATGTTGGTAAGGCAGTAGCATTTATGTGCGGTCAAGAAAGGCCAATTTGGGATTTTGAGGATATTGGAGACTATTGGAAAAGAGCTGAAAGCTCTAAAATTCCACGTATTATAGCAATACCTACAACTGCTGGAACAGGCTCTGAAACTGGACGGGCTTCAGCAATTATAAATAAAGATACAGCTGTTAAAAAAATTATTTTTCATCCAAAGATGTTGCCATCAATTGTTATTTTAGATCCAGTTTTAACTCTAGATCTTTCGCCTAGATTAACAGCAGCTACTGGCATGGATGCACTAGCACATAATCTTGAGGCATTTTGTGCACCAGGTTTTCATCCAATGGCAAATGGTATTGCAATTGAAGGTATTAAATTAATTAAAAAATATTTAATTACTGCCTATAAAGATGGAAAAAACATTGAAGCAAGAATGAGTTTACTCTCGGCTTCATCGATGGGCTCAACTGCATTCCAAAAAGGTCTTGGTGCTATTCATTCTTTAAGTCATCCAGTTAACTCAAAGTTTAACATTCATCATGGTTTATCAAATGCAATATTTATGCCATATGTATTGTCATTTAATAAAAGTGAAATAGAACACAAGATATTAGAAATTTGTGATTATTTAAATGTAAATAAAAATTTTGATAGTTTTTTAGAATGGATTTTAGATTTAAGAAAAGATTTAAATATACCTCATAAATTATCAGATGTGATAGACTGTAATAATATTAATCTTGATGAACTTTCTTTAATGGCTTTTGAAGATCCATCTACTGGAGGAAACCCAAAAAAAATTAATCAAAAGGATTTGAAAGAAATGTATGAAAAAAGCATTTCTGGAAATTTGTTTTAATGAAAAAAATATTAATTGTTGAAGGAAATTTGAGAGAAGAAAATCAACATTTTTCATCTGCAGGTATTCAAACACATACTGAAAGTTTGAAGGATAGTCTTAGTTTTTTCACAAAAGATTTAACTACAGATGTTGTTAATCCTTCATCAGATGAAAATATATTTAAAAATATAGACGATCTGAACAGTTACGATGGACTTATTTGGGGTGGTAGTAGCTTAAATATTTATAACGACACTCCTGAAATTAGAAGACAGATTCAGTTTATGAAAGAATGTCAAAAAAAAATTAAAAAAATCTTAGCAATATGTTGGGGTATGCAAGTAGCTGTCACAGCTGCTGGAGGCGAGGTCAAAAAAGGCACTAAAGGTTCACATAAAGGAATTGCAGTTGATATTGAAATAAATGAAAGGGGATTAGACCATCCACTTTACAAAAATAAAAAAAAAAAATTTAATACACCTGCTTTTAATTTTGATGAAGTAGTTACCATGCCACAAAATTCTGTATTATTAGCTTCAAATCCAATTAATAAAGTTCAAGGTTTAAACTTTAAAGTAAATGATTGTGATATCTGGGGGCTTCAATATCATCCAGAAATTACTTATAATAAAATGATTAACATTATTGTTTTTAGAAAAGAGAAGCTATTAAAAAAAGAAGCTTTTAGTGACGAGATGGAAATTAACAGTCACATACAACATATTGAAAGTGAAAATAAGAAGCTTGATAAAATTTCTAGGATGAGGGAATTAGAAAATTGGTTAAATTACCTTAATTTAGAATAATCCTTCGATATCACCCTTATCATTTAGTTTTATAGAGTCTGCTGCAGGGACACGAGGTAGTCCCGGCATAGTCATAATTGCTCCACAAACAACAACAATAAATTCAGCACCTGACGAAAGTCTTATTTCTCTTACAGGCAAAACATGACCTGTTGGTGCACCTTTAAGATTTGGATCAGTTGAAAAACTGTATTGTGTTTTTGCTACACAAATTGGCAATTCTCCATAGCCTGCCTCCTCAAAACCTTTTAATTGATCTCTTATTTTTGTATCAGCAATCACTTCATCGGCTCTATAAATTTCTTTTGCAATTGTCTCAATCTTTTTAAACAGAGGTGTTTTACTTTCATAAAGAAAATTAAACCTCGCATCTTTTTTTTCGCACAAATCAGCAACGTGTGCTGCTAATTCTTTTGTCCCTTCACCACCATTTGCCCAGTGAGTGCATAAACTTGCCTTAACCCCTAAGTTTTCACAAAAATCGATTAAAGCTTTAACTTCATTATCTGTATCTTTAATAAAATGATTAACCGCGATCGTAACAGGTAATCCAAATTTTTTTACGTTTTCTATGTGTCTTTCAAGATTCACTAGACCTTTTTTTAAAGCATCAACATTTTCATTTTTTAAGTCATCTTTTGCAACACCACCATGCATTTTTAAAGCTCTAATTGTTGCTACGATGACAACACAACTTGGTTTCAAATTAGATTTTCTGCACTTAATATCTAAAAACTTTTCTGCCCCAAGGTCAGCACCAAAACCTGCTTCTGTTACAACATAGTCTGCAAGTTTTAATCCAGTTTTAGTTGCTATAACGGAGTTACATCCATGTGCAATATTTGCAAAAGGACCACCATGAATAATTGCAGGATTATTTTCTAATGTTTGAGTTACATTTGGTCTGATCGCATCTTTTAATAATACAGTCATTGGACCATGTGCTTTCAAGTCTTTCGCGTAAACTGGTTTTTTATCTCTTGTATAAGCAATTGTAATATTGCCAATTCTTTTTTCTAAATCTTCCAAATCATTTGATAAGCAGAAAATTGCCATGATTTCTGAAGCTACGGTAATATCAAATCCATCTTCCCTAGGAAAACCATTTGCTACTCCTCCTAAATTTATATTTATTGATCTTAATGAACGGTCATTCATATCCATAACTCTTTTCCAAACAATCCGTCTTACATCTATATCTAATTTGTTACCCCAATAGATATGATTGTCGATTAATGCTGATAATAAATTATGAGCTGATGTAATTGCATGAAAATCTCCAGTAAAATGTAAATTAATTTGCTCCATTGGAACAACTTGAGCATAACCTCCTCCAGCAGCTCCACCTTTCATCCCAAATGAAGGCCCAAGACTTGGTTCTCTTAAACATACTATAGATTTTTTTCCAATTTTATTTAATCCATCATTTAAACCAACTGAAGTAGTGGTTTTACCTTCACCAGCAGGTGTAGGTGTAATTGCAGTTACTAAAATTAGTTTCCCTTCTGGTTTATCTTTTAATGTGTCTAAATACTCCAGGTTAATTTTTGCAATGTGTCGTCCCATTGGACTGAAAGCAGTACTCTCATCTGGAACATTTATCTTTGCTAATACCTCATTTATAGGCTGCATTTTTGCTTCTCGAGCTATTTGTATATCTGATTTAACATCACTCATTATTAATCCTATAAATAATATGTTATCGTTGCAGACTTCTTATCCTTTTTTGTCATATTTGGAAACTTCTAAAAAATATATATAAAAAAAATAAGAACTATTTATATTCTTTGTTATAAAATTAATTAATGCAAAAATACTCCATATTTAATTTAGTTAAAAACGCATTTTCTAATCATGAAAACTGGGATTTAGCTTGGAAGGATCCAACCCCAAAAGAGGAATATGATGTAGTTATTATTGGTGGTGGAGGCCATGGACTTGCCACTGCATATTACCTTGCAAAAGAACATAATATTACAAAAGTAGCAATTATCGAAAAAGGCTGGATAGGTGGCGGAAACGTTGGAAGAAATACAACGATAATTAGATCAAACTATATGCATGATGAGAACGCACTCTTCAGTGAGTTTGGAATGGATCTGTGGAGAAAAATGAGTCAGGATTTAAATTATAATGTGATGTTCTCACCTAGAGGAATTATTAATCTTGCACACTCCGATGCACAAATGAATACCTACGCAAGACGAGGAAATTCGATGAGATTAAATGGAATTGATGCTGTTTTGTTAAACCGTGAACAAGTGAAAGAAATAATTCCAATGGCTGACTTTTCAGAAAATGTAAGGTTTCCAATTTTTGGTGGATTAATGCAGCCAAGTGCAGGTACAGCAAGACACGATGCAGTTGCTTGGGGTTACGCACGTCAAGCAGACTCTATGGGCGTTGATATAATTCAAAATTGTGAAGTAACTGGTTTTGATGTTACAGCAGGTAAGATTAATGGCATAAGAACATCTCGAGGAAATATAAAAACTAAAAAAGTTGGATTATGTGTTGCTGGAAGCACAAATATTTTAGCTGAAAAGTTAAATATGACTTTGCCAATAGAAACTCACCTTCTTCAAGCATGTGTATCAGAGCCTGTTAAACCAATTTTAGATAGAGTAGTAACTTTTGGTGCAGGTCATTTTTACATAAGTCAATCTGATAAAGGAGAAATGGTAATGGGTGGAGACCTTGATGGATATAATAGTTACGCTCAAAGGGGAAATTTACCAACTCTTCAACATGTTTTAACAGAAGGAATTGCGATGATGCCTTTTTTAAGCAAATTGAAAATGCTTAGAACTTGGGGTGGTATAATGGATATGTCAATGGATGGTTCACCTATTATAGATAAAACACATATTGATGGTTTGTATTTAAACTGCGGTTGGTGTTATGGTGGTTTTAAAGCAACGCCAGCTTCAGGTTGGACATTCGCTCATACAATCGCTCAAGATAGAGTTCACGAACTGAATGCTGGATTTAGTCTAAATCGATTTAGTACTGGATACTTAATTGATGAAAAGGGACTTGGTACTAAGACCTGGATATCTTAAATGCTTCACATTAAATGCCCGCATTGTGGGATGAGATCACAAAATGAATTTTCTTATGGTGGAGATGCTAGTATAAAAAGACCTGAGCTTAATAAAGAAATCTCTGATGAAGAATGGGATAACTTTGTTTATAATCGAAAAAGTTTAAGAGGTAAGCACTTAGAGTTGTGGCAGCATTTATCTGGATGTAGACAATGGATTAAGGTGGAAAGAGACACTGCTACTCATGAAATATTTAATACATATAAAGCTGATGAGGAAATTTTTTAAATGACTCAAAAATTTAGAATAGAAAATGGTGGTCTAATTAATAGAGATAAAAAATTATCATTTAAATTTAACGGAAAAACATACTATGGTTACGAGGGAGATACTTTAGCATCTGCTTTAATTGCTAATGGAGTACATTTAGTTGGTAGAAGCTTTAAATATCATAGACCAAGAGGGTTTTTTGGAGCTGGGGTAGATGAGCCTTATGCAATAGTTCAGCTTTATAGAAATAATGAAACTGAGCCAAATATTAAAGCTACTGAGCAAGAACTTTTTGAAGGACTAGAAGCCAAAAGTGTAAATTGTTGGCCAAGTGTAAACTTTGATATTGGTGCAATTAATAACTTTTTAAAAATTTTTCTACCTGCAGGATTTTATTATAAGACTTTCATGTGGCCTAAAAGTTTTTGGTATCGAGTTTATGAACCTTTTATTAGAAAAGCTGCAGGCTTAGGTGTTGCTTCTACAAAACATGATAAAGAAAGATATGAACATAAATATGAATATTGTGACCTGTTAATTGCTGGTTCTGGTCCATCAGGTTTAGCAAGTGCTTATGCAGCTGCAAAAAATGGTGCAAGAGTAATTCTAGCTGAAGATAAACCAAGATTTGGAGGATCTCTGTTAACAAGTGATGTAAATATTGGGAATCAATCAGGTGAGGATTGGGCAAATAGTATTATTTCTGAATTAAAAGAAATGCCAAATGTGGTTGTTAAAAATAGATCTCAAGTTTTTGGGTACTATGATCATAATATGTTAGTGATGTCAGAAAAAGTTAGCGATCATCTACCAAAAACAAAAAAATATCATCCAAAACAAAGACTTTGGTATATTAGGGCAAAAGAGGTTTTAATTTCTTCAGGATCAATTGAAAGACCACTAGTTTTTGGGAATAATGATACTCCTGGCGTGATGTTGTCCTCAGCAGCAAAAGAATATTTAAAAGTATACGGAGTGCTAGTCGGTAAAAATCCGTTAGTTTTTACAAATAATGACAGTGGATATGAGACAGCAATTGAATTTAAAAAAAATGGAATTAATCCAATTATTTTAGACTCTAGAGTTAATCCACAATCAGAAATAATTGATGAAGCAATTAATCTTGGTATTAAAATAAAATTTTCGCATGTTGTTGTTGCTGCACAGGGATACAAAAAAGTAAGTTCAGCAGATATAGCAAAAATTTCAGATGATAAAAAGCAACTTGGTACAATTGAAAATATTAAGTGTGATTGTATTTGTGTTTCAGGTTTTTGGACGCCAACTATTCATCTTGCTTCACAATCAGGAAATAAAACAAAATTTAAGGAAGAAATTGACGCCTTTGTACCTGGGACATCTAAGCAGAATGAAACAACCCTAGGTGCTGCTAATGGGATTTTTACATTAGAAGAAACATTAAAAGACTCGTTTATGGCTGGCCAAGATTTATCAAAAAAGATTACAAACAATGATAATAAAATTCCTTTTCCAAATGTAGTTGAAAAAAAATCTTCTCAACATGAAAAGTTTTGGTGTGTACCCCTGCCTAAAGGAAAAAGTTATAAGAGATTTTTAGATTTTCAAAATGATGTTGCTGTGTCAGATGTCGAAATAGCTTTAAAAGAAGGATATCGATCAATAGAGCATGTTAAAAGATACACAACTCTAGGAATGGCAACTGATCAGGGTAAAACAAGCAATTTGAATGGACTACAATTAGTTTCTGAAATCGAAAATAAAGTTGTACCTGCAGTAGGTCATACAACTTTTAGACCTCCATACACTCCAATATCTATTGGAGCAATTGTAGGAAGAGAAGTTGGAAAACATTCTAAACCTACTCGTAAATCTCCTATGCATTTATGGCATGAAAAAAATAACGCTGTGTTTGTTGATGCTGGAGTTTGGTTAAGACCAAGATATTATAGACAAGGGAGCGAAACTCTTTTTGAAGCATCAAAGCGTGAAGCTAAGAATGTTAGAACTAATGTTGGTGTTTGCGATGTTACCACGTTAGGAAAAATTGATATCAAAGGTCCTGATGCTGCAGAACTGCTAAATAGAGTTTACACAAATGCTTGGTTGAAGTTGCCAGTTGGTAAAGCAAGATATGGGGTGATGCTTAGAGAAGATGGAATAGTAATGGATGATGGAACAACAACTAGAATTTCTGAAAATCATTATCATATGACAACTACTACAGCTCAAGCAGCAAATGTGCTTTCACATTTAGAATATTATTTACAACTTGTTTGGCCTGAATTGAATGTTAATGTAGTTTCAACAACTGAACAATGGGCTGGTGCAGCAATTGCAGGACCTAAATCTAGAAAATTATTAGAAAAATTATTTCCTAATAATGACGTTTCAAACGAAGGACTCCCTTTCATGGGGTATATGGAATCAGATTTATTTGGGGTTAAAGCAAGAATTTTTAGAATCTCATTTTCAGGTGAATTAGCTTATGAAGTAAATGTAGAGTCTGACAACGGACACTTTATGTGGGAAAAAATAATTGAACTGGGTCAAGAGTTTCAAGTGCAACCTTATGGAACAGAAGCATTATCAACTTTAAGAATTGAAATGGGACATGTGGCAGGATCAGAACTTGATGGAAGAACTATTTCTTACGATACTTCATTAGAGGGATTAATTAGTAAAAAGAAAGATTTTATTGGTAAAAGGTCTCTGAATAGAGAAGCTTTTACCTCAAGTGACAGACAAAAGATTGTCGGAGTTGTCCCTTTAGATAAAAAAACAAGCATACCAGAGGGATCACATTTGGTGAAAGATGCTAAGGCTCCTTTACCAAACAAAAAATTAGGACATATATCTGCCTCATGCTGGAGTGTAGAGCATGATAATCCTTTTTCTCTTGCGATTTTAAAGAATGGAAAAAATATGATTGGAGAAAAATTATTTGTTATGTCTCCATTGAAAAATAAAATAATTCCAGTTGAAATTGTTTCATCACATTATGTAGATCCAAAAGGAGAAAGAGTTAGATCATGACCTCAATATCAGCTTTAGAAAATATCCACCAAAAAGGACAATTTGGAGATTATGATGGAAAAAACGAAAAAAATTTAATTAAGATTTCAGAAATAAAAAATTTATATATTACTCAGATTGTTCAACATAAAAATTCGAATGTTATATGCGAAGAAATTAATATAGATAATTTAAATCTAAGTTTAAAACCATTATCAGTAGTAAATAACGAAAATACTCGAATTCTTTGGAATGGACCAAGAAATTGGCTAATTATTACAACTCAAAAAGAAGTTTTTTTTGAAATTGATAAAAAATTTGAAGAAAAAGATTTTGCAGTCACAGATATTTCTCATTCAAAATCAATTATTGAGCTAGAAGGGGATGACGCTAAAGAAGTTTTAAAAAAAGGATGTCCTTTTAATTTTAATGAATTTCATAAAAACAATTGTCTGAATTCAACGTATAATGGAATGTCTATAGTTGTTGATATGATAAATGATAATCCTGATACGTTTAGAATTTTTGCTCTAAGAAGTTTTGGTGAGTCTATATATCATTCAATAACAGACTCTTCGCTAGAATTTGGCTATATAGGCAAATAATCTAATCTCTTGTAGCTATATAAACACCAATTGTTGCAATTAAAAACCCCAAAAGATCTAAATTACTTAGGGTTTCGTTTAAAAACAGCCAAGCCATAAAAGCAGAAGTAGGTGGAATCAGAAAAAAAATAGAAACTGTTTTACTTGCAGAATTTCTTTTAATTAAAAACATTAAAATTGTAAATGCACCAAAGGAAACTAAAAAAATTTGATGGCTCATTGCAATTAAAAAAGTTTTTGAAAAATCTATATAAGGTTCTGCAAAAAGAATAATTATAATAATATGGAAAATAAAACCTCCCAAAGCTTGATTCATATTACTGACCGATAAAGGTAAATTATTACTTAATTTTTTTTGCCAAATAGTTGATGTTGTTATTGCTATTAAAGCAATTACCGTTGCAACTAATCCAGTAGTTGGAATTTCAGTGCCTATATCAAAACCTAAGACCATTACTGCACCTGAAAAACCTAAAAGAAGACCTATCCATTGTTTTATAGATACTTTTTCATTTAAAATTGGTCCACTTAGTGCGTTTGTAAGTATGGGTTGGAGTGTTACTATTAGTGCTGCAATCCCAGTAGGCATTCCTTTTGAAATTGAAAAAAAAACGCCTCCCAAGTAAACTCCATGAAAAAGCACACCACTAAAAAAAGATTCAAAAAAGTTTCTTCTATCAACTATTATTTTCTTTTTAGAATAAATAGAAAACACAAAAAAACCTAATGCAACTATAGCAAATCTAAATGCAAGAGCTGAAAAAGGATCACTGTTATCTACAATTGGTTTAGTGGTAATAAATGCAGACGACCACAGTAGAATAAAGATAAATGGAAAAACCTTAACCATTTTTGTTTTATAGTTAATTATTTAGTATAGTCTCAATAATAATGCTCAATTTGAACTATTTCTATCTTGAGTTGAATACTTAAATCATTATTAATTAAACATTCTGTTATGAAAATATTAAAAATATTTTTTATCACCTCTTGTTTAATATTTTTATCAGGATGCCTTCAAACTACATCTCTCTTAGGTCCAGGAGTAACTGTCGCTACTACAGGAAATGTATTTCAAGCTGGTCTTCAATATGGGGCTAATACAGCATTGAAAAATGAAACAGGTAAAGATGTAATAACTCATATTAAAGATACAGTTGATGAAAGAAATAAAGAAAAAAAATTTCACGTTAAATTAAAACAATTAATAGAAAATAGAATAGAAACCACTAGACAAAAATTGTTGTCTGACTAATTTAAGATATCTAATTTTATTAATTTGTCTTGTTTCGTTTCCTTACACCACATCTCGTAACTTTCACAGATACGCCAAAGATGATCAAAGGC
>CACAYA010000011.1 GCA_902536575.1 uncultured Pelagibacteraceae bacterium
TGAGGCAAAAGAAAAAATTGATGTTCAGGCAGAAAATCAAACCTTAGCTTCGATTACCTATCAAAATTATTTTAAACTTTATAAAAAACTGGCAGGTTGCACTGGTACTGCTTTGACTGAATCTGCAGAATTCTTTGAAATTTATGATTTACCAGTTGTAGTAATTCCCACTAATAAAGAAATGATCAGAAATGATTTTAATGATTTAATATTTAGAACTGAAGAAGAAAAAAATAATGCAATTGTTAATAAAATTATAGAACGTAATGAGCTTGGCCAACCAATACTAGTTTTTACATCAAGTATTAATAAATCTGAGGTTTATTCAAATTTATTGAATAAAAAAAATATTAAGCATGTAGTTCTTAACGCTAAAAATCATGAGAATGAGGCTGAAATTATAGCCAATGCAGGTAAAGAAAAATCTTTAATTATCACAACCAGTATTTCTGGACGTGGTGTTGATATTCAACTTGGAGGAAAAAAAGGATCTATTCCTGATGAACAGCTCAAAATTGACAAAGATAAAATAAAGTCTTTAGGCGGCTTATTTGTAATTGGCACAGAAAGAATGGAGTCTAGAAGAGTTGATAATCAAGCAAGAGGTAGATCAGGAAGACAAGGGGATGAAGGAAGCTCAGTATTCTACGTAAGTTTAGAGGATGACCTAATGAGAATTTTTGGTTCTGAGTCCATGAATAATATGCTTGAAAAGTTGGGACTTAAAGATGGAGAAAGCATAGATCATCCTTGGATCAATAAAGCATTAGAGAGAGCACAGCAAAAGGTAGAAGCAAGAAATTTTGACATTAGAAAAACCCTAATAAAATTTGATAATGTACTTAATGATCAAAGACATGTTGTTTTTTCTCAAAGAAAAAACGCAATGAGTAGCAGCGATATTTTTGATTATTCTGATGAATTTCTAAAAGAGATAATTGAGGACTTAATTAAACTAAAAATTCAAAAACTCTCAAACCCTAAAAGCACAGAATTTAGTAACAGAATTAAGCAAATACTGGGAAAAAGTTTCACAGATCAAGAGTTTGAGGAATTAATTGCATCCAAAGATGAAGAGCTTAAAGAAAAAATACTTTCAAAATTTAATGAAACAAGAAATGAAAGAATTAAGATTCTTGGAGAAGATTATGCAAAAGATATTGAAAAAAGAATTTTTCTACAATCAATTGATTTAAATTGGAAATCTCACATTCAGTATTTAGAACAATTAAGACAAGTTGTTGGTTTAAGATCTTATGGTCAAAGAGATCCTCTTGTTGAATATAAAAAAGAGGCTTTTGATTTATTTTCAAACCTCTTAGAAAAACTAAAATTAGACTATGTTACAATCTTGATGAATTTAAAAGTAGTTCAGGAAGAACAATCCTCAAATCGAAATGTTAGAAATATAGAAAAAAATAACAATCCAAAATGTTTACTTATCACTAAGAAAAATGAAAAAATTTCAAGAAATGACAGATGTGAAGCAACAGGGAAAAAATTTAAAAATTGCTGTGGAGCTTTATAATTTTAAATTAATAAAAAAATCAAACCTAACAAAATAACGCCTATACCAATACCAATTTGGATTTTTTTTGATTTTAAAATATTTTCAAATTTATTTTTTTTGATAGTTAATGAACTAAAATCCTCAGTTGTGCTTATAAATCCATCATACCTTCCAATCTTTAAAAACTTATTTTTTCTTTCATTTGCTATCTCCTCTGGAGACAAGTCTTTGAAGTAATCTAAATTTTGTGTTATAGAAGTTTTTAAATTTTCAAGCATAGTATCTCTATCTCGATGAGCACCACCCAAAGGCTCAGGAATAATTTCGTCGATAACTTTTAATTTCAATAAGTCTTTTGCTGAAAGTTTCATTGCTTTTGCAGCGTCGAGCATTTTCTTTGGGTCTCTCCAAAGAATAGTTGCACATCCCTCAGGAGATATAACTGAATAGATTGCATTCTCAAACATTATAACTTTATTTGAAGATGCTAGAGCGATTGCTCCTCCAGAACCACCCTCACCAATTATTATTGCAATTGTTGGGACCTTAAGTTCCATGCAACATTCTATTGATTTTGCAATTGCCTCTGCTTGACCTCTTTCCTCAGCGCCAACACCTGGATACGCACCTGGAGTATCTATAAAGGAAATTATTGGAATATTAAATTTATTTGCCAAATTCATTAATCGAATTGTTTTCCTGTATCCCTCAGGTCTCATCATTCCAAAGTTTCGCTCGATTCTACTATCTAAATCCTCTCCTTTTTCCTGTCCAATAACTAAAACTGAATTTCCTTTAAATTTTGCAAAACCAGTTAAAACTGATTTATCTTCACCATAATGACGATCACCAGACAAAGAGATAAAATCTTCAAATAAATTGTCTATAAAAAATTTAGATTTTGGTCTGTCTTCATGTCTTGCAACCATAGTTGTTTGCCATGGATCTAAATTTGAGTAAATATCTTTTAATTTTTCATCCAACTCTGCTTGAGTACTAGAAATTTTTTGAGTATCAACTTCTGATAGACCTTCTTGATTATATGGATCCTTTAATTTTTCTATCTCATTTTCAAGATTTTTAATTTCATTTTCAAAATTGAGGTAATTTTTCATGGTTTAATTATATCGGATAGTTAAATTATAAAAAAGGCCATAAAATGATGAATTATTTTAAAGGTAATTGTTATTAATTGACTAAATAATTTTAACAGATAGAAATCCATGATCGGGAGAGACTAAGCATTTTTTAGCGCCGAAGGAGCAACCACCCCGGAAACTCTCAGGCAAAAGGACCGATTTAGGCATAACACTCTGGAAAGAGATTAAATTCCGCCGAAGGAGCAAAACTCTCAGGCAAAAATACAGATGGGGTTACGAAAGTGCTATGCGGGAAAAATACATAAATATTAAAAGTTTGAAAGTTTCGAGTGATCTTGTTCAATTTGTTAAGGATGAGTTACTTAAAGAAACAGAGATATCACCAAAAGATTTTTGGGCAGGTTTTGAAAAAACGGTCAATGAGTTGGCACCTAAAAATAGAGAATTAATTAGCATTAGAAAAGATTTACAGAATAAAATTGACGATTGGCATATCAAAAACAAGGGATCAGTATTCAATTTTGAAGACTATAAAAAATTTTTAATTGAAATAGGTTATTTAAAAAATGAAGGACCTGATTTTCAAATTGAAACGAAAGATGTTGATGACGAGATAGCAAAAATTGCAGGGCCTCAACTGGTAGTGCCAATTATGAACGCAAGATATGCTCTGAATGCTGCAAATGCTAGATGGATGAGTTTATATGATAGTCTATACGGAACTGATATTATTGAACAATCAGAAGATAGTGTTTCAGAGAGATATGACCCGCTAAGAGGTGAAATGGTTATTAAGTATGGCAGAGATTTTTTAGACAAATATTTTTCATTGAAAGATTTAAGCTGGAAAAAAATAACAAGCTTTGCCATAAAAGATGGAAAGCTAAAAATTCTTAAAGGTACTGATTTAGTTAGCTTGATTGATGAAGAAAAATTTATTGGTTATAGAGGCGAAAGTGATAATCCTTCTGCAATTATTTTAAAAAATAATAATTTGCATATTGAAATTTTAAAAGATCCTAGAGCGTTTGCTGCTCAACAAGACCATGCAGGTATAAGCGATATAATAGTAGAGTCAGCAGTATCAACTATTTGTGATAATGAAGACAGTGTAGCAGCAGTTGATTCAGAAGATAAAATTATTTGTTACAGAAATTGGCTAGGTTTAATGCGTGGAGACCTAAAGTCAAAATTTGAGAAGAATGGAAAATTATATGAGAGAAAGTTAAATCCAAATAGAAGTTATATTTCTAGAGATGGTAAGGGTCTAAAATTGCATGGCAGAAGCCTTCTACTAGTAAGAAATGTTGGGCATTTAATGACAAACCCATCCATTATTTTAAATGATGGAAATGAGGTGCCGGAAGGTATTTTAGATGCATTTATAACGACAGCTGCAGCACTTCATGATTTAAAGAAAAAAAATAATTCACGAACTGGATCTGTATATATTGTTAAACCTAAAATGCATGGACCAGAAGAAACAGCATTTACAGATTTAATTTTTTCAAAAGTAGAAGAAGTTTTAGGATTAAAAAAATATACATGCAAAATAGGAATAATGGATGAAGAAAGAAGAACATCCTCTAATTTGAAAGAGTGTATTAGGTCCTTAAAAAATAGAGTATTTTTTATAAATACGGGATTTTTAGATAGAACTGGTGATGAAATGCATACATCAATGATGGCAGGACCTATGATTAAAAAGGGAGAAATGAAGTCATCAAAATGGATTACAGCTTACGAAAACAGAAATGTGGATATTGGATTAAAATGTGGTTTTTCTGGTAAAGCTCAAATTGGTAAAGGTATGTGGGCTATGCCTGACAAAATGAAAGATATGATGGAACAAAAAACAGGCCATTTAAAAGCTGGTGCAAATTGTGCTTGGGTACCATCTCCAACTGCTGCTGCTCTTCACGCCCTACATTATCATGAAATAAATATTTTTGATGAACAGAAAAAAATTTTAAATAGGGATCAAGCAAAACTTGATGATCTTTTAACAATACCAGTAGCAGATAGAACTAATTGGTCTGTTGAAGAAATAAATAATGAAATAAGTAATTCAGCCCAAACATTACTTGGATATGTGGTGAGATGGGTTGACCAAGGAATAGGTTGTTCTAAAGTTCCAGATATTAACAATGTGGGTCTAATGGAAGATAGGGCAACTTTAAGAATTTCCTCGCAACATATTGCCAACTGGATACATCATGGAATTACTACAGAAATTCAAGTAACAGAAATTATGAAAGAAATGGCAAAAATTGTTGATGGTCAAAATAAGAATGACTCTAAATATGTCAAAATGAGTGATGACTTCGAAAACTCAATAGCTTTCAAAACTGCATGTAATTTAGTATTCAAAGGCAAGCAGCAGCCCTCTGGATATACTGAACCATTATTACATATTAATAGATTGGAGAAGAAATCTAATCTGAATTAGAAATTAAATTTGAACGGTTTTTAAAAGCTGAAAATAAGGTTCCATCATCCAAACTTTCTATTTCACCACCAACAGGTAAACCCTGAGCCAACTTCGTTATTTTAATCTCAATACCTTTTAGACTGTCCTGTATATAATATGCAGTTGTCTGACCCTCAACCGTTGCACTAGTAGCTAAAATTACTTCATCTATATTATCCTTTTTTACTCTTTCTACTAAAGAACTAATTAGCAAGTCCTCTTTTTTTTGACCAACTGATGAAATTGTACCTCCTAAAATATGAAAATATCCATTGAATATATTAGAACTTTCTATGCTCCATTGATCAGATATATTCTCAACAACACATATCTTATTATATTTTTTTTCAACAATCTTACAGTTGTCAAAATTACACTCGATTGAATTCGGTTTTAAAGTTCCACAAATCTTACAACGAACAATATTTTTGTATACATCGGCTAATGACTTTGCCAAAGGCTTAACAAGCTCATCACGATTATTGATTAATTTTAATACAATTCGCTTTGCTGATTTTGGTCCTAAGCCTGGTAGTTTAGATATCAGTTTAACCAGCTCTTCTATTTCGTTAATGTTTTGCATGAATTATAAAGGCCATTTAAAACCAGGTATACCAAAACCACCTGTAGCTTTTGAAATTTCTTCAGAAGTTTTCGATTTTAACTGTGCTTTAGCGTTATTATGAGCAGCAACAATTAAATCTTCAATAATAGCTTTGTCCTCTTTCATAATTTCATCGGATAATTTTATTGTTTGCATTTCACCTTCACCATCAAGAGTTATTGTTACAGAATTGGAGCCAGAAACGCCCTCTACTCTTATTTCCTTAATTTTCTGCTGGCTTTCTTTCATTTTTGCCTCAAGCTCTTTGGCTTTATCTAAAATCTTACTAAAATCAGTCATTCTGACCCTCATCCTTTTTTATCTTAACGTCAATTAGTTCTGCATCAGGAAAATTTTCTATTATATTTTTATAAGCTTCTGAGGATTTTGCTTCATCAATTAAAAGTTTCTTATTGTTAAGTTGTTTTTCTTTTACAGACATTTCACCTTTAGATTTACTAAAAGTAATAATCCATCGCTCAGCAGTCCAATCAAAAAGTTTCGATGATAAATCTTTAACAAAATCTTTATCTAAACTATCGTTAAAAGATATCTCTATTCTATTTTTTTCAAATTTTACTAGATTGACATTTTTTTCTAATTCATATTTCAATTTGATTTCTTTTTTTTCAGAGCAGATTAATAATAGATCATCAAAAGAATTTATTAGTATTTTATTTTCTGCCTTAATTTCAGTTTGTACTTGTGGTTTATTTTTTTCTTCTTGGGAAATATTTTTAATTTGATCTATTATTTTATTTGAACTTATATTTTCTTCAATTTCATTGGTTGCTCTTTTTTCAGTTTCAGGCTCAATTTTTTTTTGAGATTTCACAGACTGTAAATGCATTAATCGGATTAGAAACATCTCAATCGACAAATGTTGATTTGAAACTATATCTAATTCTTCAAGAGAGCTAATTGCAAATTGCCAGAACAGCACTAACACATCAGACTCTACTTTATTTGAAATACTTTTTATTTTCGAAAACTCCTCATCATTTAGAGAAAAATTTGTGCTTTCCAGTGTTAAAGAATTTATATTTTTGAAGTAATACAACAATTCTAAGAAATCATTTATGAATACTTTAGGTTCAACTCCTTGATCATAAATTTTTCTATAGATATTTATAACTTTTTTTTCTTCACCTTTTAAGACTAGTTCAAATAAATCTATTAATTGAGATTTATCAAAGTAGCCAAATATTTTTTGTGCTGCGTTTAAATCTAATTCAGTATTTTCATCTAAACTTAATAAAGCTCTATCTAATAAAGATAATGCATCTCTAACTGAACCTTCAGAAATTTTTACAATTAGTTTTAAAGCTTCGTCAGTAACTTTGCCATTTTCTTTATCTTTAATTTTTTTTATAAAATCGAATAATTCTGATGATTTAATTCTAGATAAATCAAATCTTTGACATCTAGATACGACAGTAATTGGAATTTTTTTAATTTCAGTAGTTGCAAAAATAAACTTGAGATATTCTGGTGGTTCTTCTAATGTTTTTAAAAGAGCGTTAAAAGCCTGTTTACTAAGCATGTGTACTTCATCAATTATAAAAATTTTATATTTAGCTGAAGTTGGTCCATATCTGGAAAATTCTATAAGATCTCTAACATCATCTACACCAGTTTTACTAGCTGCATCCATTTCCAAAACATCAATATGATTGGAACTTGCAATTGAGTCACAATTCTCACATTTTACTTTGCATTTATTTTCAATTCCATTTGAACAGTTAAGAGTTTTTGCAACAATCCTGGCTATTGTGGTTTTACCAATTCCTCTAATGCCTGTGAATAAATATGCATTTGGAATTTTGTCTGCTTTAATTGAATTTGTTATTGTTTCTGCAACCACTTCCTGGCCTATTAGATCGTCAAAAGTTTGCGGTCTATATTTTAATGCCAGTACTTTCGAATTATTATTCATATATATATTAGGAGACTAGAACCTGAATAACTGTCTCTACGACTGCTTCCGTTAAGATCTGGTCGGGTTCAAGCAGCATCCACCTCTAGCCTCCAAAAGTATTATAGCAGTTATATTTTCTAATCTACAAGAAAAGATTATTACTTATTTTCTCTCAACTTATCTGCTTCAAAAACACCTAAGACGTGAAAATCTTCACAATGGAGACCTAGTTCCTCTAAAGATTTTTGGACTTTTTTATCTTCAATGTGTCCATCCAGGTCACATAAGAAAAAATAAGAGTCGAATGTATTTTTTTCAGGATAGCTCTGAAGTTTAGTTAAATTTACTCCATTAATTGCAAAACCTCCTAGTGATTGATAGAGAGCAGCTGGTTTACTTTTGAGTTTAAATAAAAAAGACGTGATATAATTTTTATCTTTAAATTCAGGTTGGGAAATATTTTTACCCATTACTAAAAATCTTGTTAAGTTTCCATTCTCATTTTCAATATTTTTTTTTATTACCTCTAGTCCATAAATTTCAGCACTTAAAGAAGAAGCTATCGCAGCTTGTTTAACATTTTTAGTTTTTGAAATCATTTCAGCAGAACCAGCAGTATCTGCTCTAATATGTTCTATTAAATTATTTTCCTTTATAAATTGTGAACATTGAGATAGCCCCTGTGCATGAGAATATACTTCTTTAATGTCTTTTAATTTCGAGCCTCGTTGACCTAACAAGTTATGTTCAATTTTTTGAAAATGCTCCATATAAATATTTAATCTATGTTTAAATATCAAATACTCAATTCCTATGTTCCCTGTTATTCTATTAGACTCGGGAATAATTATTTTGTTTTCAGGTTCAAGTGAAGCCTTACTAAAACACTCATCAAAAGTTTTACATGGTATAATTTCAGCATTTTTATCAACTGATAAAGCTGCCAAGTGAGAATAAGCACCAAATGTACCTTGAAAATAAATTTTACTCATTAATCTTTATATTCCATAATTTTTTTTAAGGCCATATAATCTTCTTCGGTGTCTACTCCTATTGGAGGAGATTTTGCTAATGCAACATTTATCTTGATACTATTATCTAGTGCTCTTAGCTGTTCTAATCTTTGCTCTATTTCATTTTTACTCTGTTTTAATTCAACAAATTTTTCAAGAGTTTCGGCAGAATAACAATAGATACCAATGTGATGATAAATTTTGTCTAATTTTTTAGATATCCGTGAAAATGCTTCTGCTTCAGAAAAAGAGTTTTCTTGAAGAGTAGATTCTGTTTGAACTTTGACAATATTTTTATTTTGAAAATCTTTTTCATTTTCGATTTTTGCAGCCAGTGTACCCATTTTTGATTGGTAATTAATCATTTTGTCTTTTAAACTTACTATATCTTCTATATTAATTGATGGCTCGTCTCCTTGTAGGTTCATTATTAGGTCAACATCATTTAAATTCATTTTTTTGAAAGCTTCATATATTCTGTCTGTACCAGTTTTATGGTTATTACTAGTTAATATGGCTCTACCTCCATTTATAGTCACATCTTCAACTATTTCCGTATTTTCTGTAGCTACTACTACATCTCCAATATCAGCATCTTGAGCTCTTTTAAAAACATGTGAAATTATTGATTTATTATTAATCTTTAACAAAGGTTTACCGGGTAATCTGGTTGCTCCTAGTCTTGATGGTATAATGATCAAAGTTTTCATAAATACTTAATTAATTATAGCTATTAAATACCAATAGAGGCAAATTTATACAGATAATTTTGATAATTTTTTAATTTATCGTGATATATGTTCAAAATTATTTAATAAAAAATGGATTCTTTCGAAATTAATAAAATAGTTGCTGCAGTTTTAATGGTTGCACTTTTAGTAATAGGTATTGGAAAATTATCAGATGTTATTTTTCACGTAGAAAAACCAGAGACTCCAGGTTATGCAGTAGATGTTGAAGAAGCAACAACGGTTTCATCCTCTACAAAAGCAAGTGTAGAAGAGAAAATCGATATTGATGCATTAATGGCTATGGGTGATCTAACTCACGGTGAAAAAGTTTTTAAGAAATGTGCTGCATGTCACTCTATTGTTAAAGGTGGAAAAAATAATATTGGTCCGGCTTTATATAATGTTGTTGGTAGAAAAATTGGTATAGTTGAAGACTACAAATATTC
This sequence comes from uncultured Pelagibacteraceae bacterium, assembly GCA_902536575.1. Lineage (GTDB taxonomy): Bacteria > Pseudomonadota > Alphaproteobacteria > Pelagibacterales > Pelagibacteraceae > Pelagibacter. The sequence continues at coordinate 9,793 of CACAYA010000011.1, forward strand.
TAAGGCACTAGCATCTTATGATAAAGAATGGACACTCGAGGAGCTTAACGGCTATTTAATAAAGCCTGCCAAATGGATTAAAGGAACTAAGATGGCTTTTGCTGGATTAAGAAAAGAAAAAGATAGAGCTTCAGTAATTAAATATCTCAACCAAAACTCTGATAATCCTTTACCACTACCTTAGTTTTCCAAAACAGTATAATAAAATACTTTTTTGAACATGAACTCTATTTAGAGCTTGTTGCCACACATGAGATTTTTTTCCTAAAAAAATATCATCAGTTACTTCATTGCCTCTTGGAAGACAATGTAAGAAAATACAATCCTTTTTTGCATACCCCATAAGTTTTTTATCAATTTTAAATTTTTTAAATTGGCCTATTTTTTTCTTCTTATTAACTTTATCGTTCAAAGAAATAACTTTATCTGAAAAAATTACATCTGCACCTAAGGCTGCTTTTTTTGAATCATTGTAAATAAAAATTTTCTTTTTATTTTTTTTAACCCAGTTTCTTACTTTTGAGCCAGGTTCAAATTTTCTTGGGCAACCTATACTCAATTTAAATGAAAATTTAACTGATGCCGCAATCAAACTATCTAAAACATTGTTAGAGTCTCCAATCCAGCAAATATTCAGTTTTGAAATTGGTTTTTTCTTTATTTCTTCAACTGTAAATACATCAGATAAAACTTGTGTCGGATGAGATGATGGACTAAGACCGTTTATTACTGGAATTGAAAGATATTTTTTAAAACTTTCAATCTTTTTATCGTTATCAGTTCTCAGCATAAATCCATCCCCATATGTTGAGAGAATTTTTGCAGTATCTGCAATACTCTCACCACCTTGCCCAAGATGAAGCTCATTTGATCTAAGAGTTAAAGTGCCTCCTCCAAGTTGTTTAATTGCTAAATAAAAGCTTAATCTAGTCCGTAAACTTGACTTCTCAAACATTTGGATAAGCAGCTTTCCTTTTAAAGGAGCACCTTTGTCAATTTCAAGTGTACTTAGTTTTTTTCTCAATTTTTTTCTTCTCTTTGCATCTATTATTATTTTTTTGAGATCTCTCGATGAAATATCTTTTAAATTGATAAAATGTTTCATTTTAATTTAATTCTTTGCAAACTTTATTTATTATTTTCAAAGCTTGATCAACTTCGTTTTTTTTAACATTAAGTGGTGGTAAAATTCTAACAACATTTTCTGCTGCACGTATAGTTAATAACTTATTATCCATAAGTTTTTTTATAAATTTTGTCTGATCTGTGTGTAGCTGAATACCAATTAAAAGTCCCTTGCCTCTTATATTCTTTATTATATTTGGATAAACATTCTTTAAATTATTTAATTTTAATAAAAAATATTTAGATATACTTTTAACATTTTTCAAAAATTTTTTATTTGAAACTATATCCATTACAGTATTTCCAACAGCCATTGCTAATGGATTGCCACCAAAAGTTGAACCATGTGTTCCTGGTGTCATCCCAGCAGCAACTTTCTTATTCATTAAAACAGCCCCAATAGGAAATCCACCTCCTATCCCTTTTGCAATTGGTACAATGTCTGGCTTTACTTTAGATTTTTCAAATGCAAAAAAATCACCAGATCTTGCTATTCCACACTGAACTTCATCTAAAATTAGTAATATCTTTTTTTGATTACATAACTTTCTCAGTTCCATTAAACACCAATCAGGTATTACTTTAATTCCTCCCTCACCCATAATCGTTTCTATCATTATGGCAGCTGTATTTTTGGAGATTTTTTTCTTTAAAGACTTGTGATCTCCAAATACAAAATGATCAAATCCACTTACTTTTGGACCAAACCCCTCTGTCATTTTCTTTGATCCACTTGCGTAAATTGCAGCCAAAGTTCTTCCATGAAAGGAATTCTTGACACATAAAATTTTATTTTTATTAACTTTACCAATTGAGTAGAAGTATCTTCTAGCAACTTTTATCGCAGCCTCAGTAGCTTCAGCACCACTATTTTGAAACATCACATAATCAGCAAAAGTTTTTTTACACAATTTTCTAGCTAACTTTTCTCCTTCTGGAATTTGAAAAGCATTTGAAACATGCCATAATTTTTTTGCCTGAGAATTAATCGTTTTTGTAAGTTTTGGATGTGCATGACCCAATGAATTTACAGCAATACCTTGAACAAAATCTAAATATTTTTTGTTATCAGTAGAAAACAAATAACTTCCTTTACCATACTTGAAGGAGATTTTTTTTCGATTATAGTTTTTTGCCAAATAGCTCATAAATCTAATTTGTTTTTATAAATTTTAATTATTAGATACAAGCCATGATTGAAAATACATATCTAATAAGTTGAACCGATATGTGTTGATAACTGAGATATTTTCCTTGTTTAATTAAATTTATTATCAGTATATTGTTAGTATAAATAAATTTAACACAATATATTGATATATGAGCTGGACAGACGAAAAAGTGGCAAAATTAAAAGAACTTTGGGGAAAAGGCAGTACCGCAAGTCAGATCGCTGAAATTATTGGTGGGATTAGTAGAAATGCTGTTATTGGGAAAGCTCACAGACTAAATTTGTCTGCAAAAATTAAAACCAGAGCGGCCACTTCAAATCAAAATTTTGAAAATTCGTTGGAAGAAAAAAATATAAAAAATAGAAGAGGTCGTAAAAGTAAATTTAAATCTTTAATAATTGAAAAAGACTTTGAGCCAGAAAATCCTAAGCAACTAGAGGAGTTAGACGAAAGCTCATGCAAATGGCCTATTGGTCATCCAAATGAAAAATCTTTTTACTTTTGTGGCAGATCGTCTTTAAAAGACTTTTCATATTGTAAGTTGCATCTTCTTTATGCTTATCAACCAAAAGGTAAAAAAGAAGAAACGACAGATAAAGAAGAAGTCCCTGAATTTATAGAAAAAAAAATCCAGACAGGTTAGATTTTAATTTAAACTGACATCTTGTTTTTTTCTGAATTGTATTTTTGTGTAGAAAATTGTCCACCCTCTCTCCACATATAACAATATTTTTTAACTTCTTCATCAAAATATCTAACACTTGGCACACCAATGTCTGCGTTGGTTTTATACTTTCCAGATACAATATTATCGTATTTTAAAAGTTTTAATTGATCTCTTGTTAACAATGGTTTTGGCATTATTTCAAATATTCTTGCAGACATTTCAGCTATAGGCAAGGGCATAGGTAATAAAATTCTTTTTTTGCCAATCAAATTTAATAATTTTGTTATTATTTCTTTGAAAGTAAAAACTTCTGGGCCCACACACTCAATAATTTTAGAATAAATATTTTTTGAAATCACATGATAAATAGTATCTGTCAAATCAGAACAATGAATTGGTGAAAACTTAGTTTTTCCACTGTAGTATAGAGGAAAAAATGGCAATCTATTCAAAAGGGTCATAAAATTTGTAGTAAAATTATCATCTACAGAATAAACTACAGATGGTCTTAATATTGTTGCCAGAGGAAAGTTTTTTAAAATATTATTTTCCCCTTCAACTTTACTATTAGCATAAGCAGAGTCTTTAGCTTCATTAATACCTAGAGCTGATAAATGTATAAAATGCTTAAGGTTATATTCTTTGGAGAGTTTTGCTAATAACGATGGAAAAACTGTATGGATATTTTTAAACGAATTTCCTTTTTTTTTTTCAAATAAAATACCAATTAAATTTACACAAATATCAGATTTTTTAAAAAGTTCTCTTATTTTTTTTTCATCAAATATATTAGACTCGATAATATCTATATAACCTACATTTGCTTGGGTTTTAATAATGTAACTTTTTTGATGAATATTTCTAGTTACTACGGTAACCCTAAAGTTATTCTTAGTGAGTTTTCTTATAAGATTTCTACCAATTTGACCACTACCACCAAAAATTAGACAATTTTTCGCTTTCATATATACATGTTTAAAAATGAGCAATATTAAACTTCACAAAAATGATCTACCAGATGATTTGAAATTAGGCAATATAATAGCAGTTGATGGTGAGTTTATGGGTCTTAATGTGAGAAGAGACCCATTGTGCTTAATTCAAGTTTCTTCTGGGAACTCGGATGCCCATATCGTACAATTCGACAGAGAAAATTACAATGCTCCAAATCTTGTTAAACTGTTAAAAGACGAAGGTGTTACTAAAATTTTTCATTATGGTCGAGCAGATATGTCTCATATTAAATATTATTTAAAGACTGAAACAAACAATATTCTTGATACCAAAATAGCGTCGAAACTTGCAAGGTCATATTCTGATAATCACTCACTAAAAGTATTAATTAAAGAGTTTGCAAATGTTGATATTAGTAAACAATTTCAGAATTCAGATTTTGGTGGAAAATTGACACCTGCACAACTAAAATATTGTGCAAATGACGTAATATATTTGCATAAAATTCATGCAGAGCTAAAAAAAATACTTGAAAGAGAAAATAGAATAAAACTATACAATGATTGTTTAAAATTTCTTAAAACTAGGGTTGAATTAGATTTAGCTTTGTTTAGAGACGATATCTGGTCACACTAATGAATAATAAAAAATTTATATCTTCAGCAAAAAATGTAATAAATCTTGAAATAAAAGCATTACAAAACTTAAAAAATTTTATTAGTAATTCTTTTGGTGAGGCAGTGATTAAGATTGCAAAATGTCCTTCTAAAATAATTTTATGTGGCGTAGGAAAAAGTGGACTTATAGCATCTAAGATTGCCTCAACATTAGCGTCTGTAGGTACTCCCGCTTTTAGCATGATGGCAAGTGAAGCCTCACATGGAGATCTTGGAATGATTTCTAAAAAAGATATTTTAATTTTATTAAGTTACTCAGGGAAAACGAACGAATTAAAAAATATAATACAATATGCAAATAGAAATAAAATTTTTTTAATAGGTATTGTTTCAAAAAAAGATTCAACATTATATAATGCATCAGATATTAAAATTTTAATTCCTGAAGTTGAAGAGGCTGCTGGAATTGTCCCAACCTCAAGTACGACTACTCAATTAGCTATAGGTGATGCATTGGCAATCACATGTATGAACTACAAAAAATTTAGCAAAATAGATTTTAAAAAATTTCACCCTTCTGGAAGCCTTGGAGCTCAATTGATTACTGTCAGTGATATTATGCTTGTAGGCAAGAATATACCTTTTGTTAACGAGGGTTTGAAGATGTCTAAAGCTTTAAAGATATTAAGTAACAAAAAGTTGGGTGTATTACTTGCTCAAAATAAAACAAAGAAAACAACTGGAATTATTACTGATGGACAAATTAGAAGATTTAATCAAAAAAGAACAAGCATTGGTAATTTGAAAGTTAAAGATGTTATGACTAAAAATCCAATCTCTATAAATAAAAATCAATTAGCTGCGAAAGCTTTATCTCTTATGAACGCTAACAAAATAACATCCCTTTGTGTTCATGAAAATAAAAATAAATACAAAACGATTGGAATAATTCATATTCATAATATTTTGCAGTCTAATATTTCATAAATGTTAAAAAGAAAAATAGTAATTTTTTTTGGAGTTTTTTTTTTATTTCTAATATTAATTCTCTACAACAAATTTTTTAACAAGAGGGAAATAATTCAGACTAGTTTAGTAGAAAATGAAATTAATACCTACAGTTCTAATGTTATTGAAGATGTAGAATATATATCTAAAGACTCGAAAGGAAATAAATACATTATTAAAGCGTTAACAGGTGAAATTGATTATTCAGATACAAGTATAATATTTCTTACAAATGTTACTGCATTGATTGAGCTTACAGATAAAAATAATATTAAAATTGTATCAGATTTTGGAAAATATAATGTAGACAATTTTGATACTATTTTTTCGAAAAATGTAAAAGTGGACTATTTAGAAAATAGAATTACTGGAGAATATATGGATTTTTCAATCAATCGAGGTACTATGTTTATTACAAATAATGTAATTTATACAAATTTTGATAATATTCTATATGCAGACGTAGTAGAAATGAATATTAAAACTAAAGATACAAAAATTTCAATGTATGACACAAATAAAAAAGTGAATATCAAGAGTAAGGAATATGATGGCAATAATTAAAAAATTTAGAATTAAATCATTCAAAAATTCAAAAGATATAATAAATTTTGAAAATGTTTCTCTTGCATATGGTAACCGATTAATTTTAGATAATATAAATTTTTCTATTAATGAAGGCCAAATATTTGGCATGCTGGGTCCAAATGGTGTTGGTAAATCAACAATATTTAATTTAATAACAGGGTTAATCAGTCCTCAAACAGGTAATATAAAAATTAATAATCAAGATGTGTCTCAATATCCAATATATATGAGAACAAAAAAATTTAAAGTTGGTTATGTTCCTCAATATGGAGGTTTTTTTAGTGATCTATCACTTTTTGATAATCTAAAAGCTATTAGTGAAATAGTAATAGAAAATAAAAATTTAAGAATTGATAGAATCAATTATTTGTTATCGAAGTTCGAACTTGAAAATTTAAAAGATATCAAAGCAAAGTTTCTATCTGGAGGTCAAAAGAAAAAATTAGTTATAGCATTGGCACTTTTGAGTGAACCAAGGCTTCTTCTTCTTGACGAATGTTTTGCAGCTCTTGATGTATTGACAATTAAAATGCTTCAAGAAATAATAGTAAATTTGCAGCAGGAAAATAGAATAACTATTTGCATTTGCGACCATCAAGCAAGAGATCTTTTGGCTTGTGTGGATGTCGCAATGATTTTGAGCAATGGAAAAGTTATAGCACAAGATACGCCTTCAAACCTAGTTCAAGATATTAATGCTAAAAATGCTTACTTTGGTGATAATTTTAAATTTAACTAATTAAGTATGGCAAATTCAATAACTATTAAAAATAAAATTAATAGATTTAATAGATCAATTTCAGTTTCTGGTGACAAAAGTTTAAGTATTAGATGGGTGCTTTTCTCTTCAATAGCAGATGGAATATCAGAAGCAAAAAACTTATTAATGTCTCAGGATGTATTGGCTGCACTCAAAGCAATTAAAAGACTTGGAATAAAATCAATTGTTACTCAAAAAAAATGTATAATATATGGTAAAGGTCCCGAAGGATATAATTATAAAAAAAATCTTACCATAAATGCAGAAAATTCTGGTACTTTGGGTAGGCTTATACTCGGTTTATTAATAAATGCGACTTATCCAATTAGATTAATTGGTGATAGAAGTTTGTCAAAAAGAGATTTTAGTAGAGTTTCTGAGCCATTGAGTAAATTTGGTGCAAAATTTGAACTAACTAAAAAAAAATATTTACCGTTGTTTATTTATGGCTCCTCAAATTTAAAACCGATAAAATATTTTGAGAAAAAAGGATCAGCTCAGTGCAAAAGTTCAGTAATTTTTGGTGGTATTAAAACGGAAGGCACTACAATTATTAAAGCTAAAAAGTCGAGAAATCATACAGAGCTTCTATGTAAGTATTTAAATTTACCAATTACTATAAATAGAAAAAAAATTCATGATGAGATTAAAATCAAAAAAGCTAAAGTTATTAAACCATTAAATTATAATATTCCATCTGACGTAAGTTCAAGTGCTTTTTTTTTAGTTTTAACAGCTCTTTCGAAAAATTCAGACTTAATTATTAAAAACGTAAATATAAATCCTTCTAGAACTGGAATAATTAATATATTAAAAAAGATGGGTATTGAAGTCCTTTTTAGAAATCAAAAAGTATACAAAGGTGAAAAAATAGGTGATATCAAAATAAGAAGTCCTAAAGTTATTAAATCAATCAATTGTCCGTCAAAATATAATAGTAGTGCAATTGATGAATTTCTAATAATTTTTTTAGTTGCAGCAAAGGCTAATGGGATTTCAAGTTTTACCAACCTTGCTGAATTAAATCAAAAAGAAAGTCCAAGACTAAAATGGGCTAAAATTATTCTAAGTAAAATGGGAATTAAAACAATATTAACAAGAGATTCAATCAAAATTTATGGGAACCCTAATTTAAATATTAAAAAGAAGATAATTATTAAAAATTATCTAAAGGATCATAGAATTTTTATGACTAGTGTAATAGCTGCATTATCTTTTGGTGGACACTGGGAAATACATGATAAAGACTCTATAAAAACATCTTTTCCAAATTTTCTTAAAATAGTTAATGATTTAAAAATTAATGATAAAAAGAAAAAATATAATTAAAGTAGCAATTGACTCTCCAGCAGCAGCTGGAGCAGGTACGCAGGCAAAATTAATTTCAAAGCATTATAGTCTACTTCATCTAGATACTGGTCGTATTTATAGATATGTTGCAAATATTAAAATTTCAGAACCCAATAAATTTAACTATAAATATTTAAAAAAAAAAATTAATAATTTAAAAATATCGTCTTTAAGTAATAAAAAATTACTTTCAGATGAAGTTGCAACAGTTGCATCAATAATTGCTAAAGATAAAATAATTAGAAAATTAGTTTATACGTTCCAATTAAAATGTGCTTATAATCCACCAAAAAAATATGCTGGATCGTGTTTAGATGGTAGGGACATCTGTTCAGTTATTATGCCTGATGCTGATGTAAAACTATTTATAACTGCCAATTTAAAGACTAGAGCATTTAGAAGATATAAGGAACTAAAATATAAAAATAAGAATATTTCTTATCAAGAAGTGTTAAAAAGCTTGAAAAACCGAGACAAAAGTGACAAGAATCGGAACATTTCACCCCTTAAAAAAACAAAGGATAGCATCTTGCTAAACACTAGTAACCTAAGTATAAGACGTTGTTTTTTAAAAATAAAAAAAATAATAGACAGGAAAATAGATATTTAATGGAAATTTATAAAGATTTATCAAATCCAGCCTCAAAAGAATTCGAAAAACTACTTAATAGCCAACTCTCAAAAATCCAAATAGAAGAAGGAAAAATAATAGAAGGTAAAATAAATAAAATTACAGAAAAATTTGTATTCCTTTTTGTTGAAGGACTAAAATCTGAACCAGTTCTGGATATTAACGAATTAAAAAGTATGGGCCTTTCTGAAAAGATTAAAATTGGAGAAACCATATCTGTTTTATTAGAGAAAATTGAAGATAAGCATGGCGAGGTTTTAGTCTCTGCATCTAAAGCACAAAAAATAAGAGGTTGGGATAAATTAGTTGAAGCATACGAAAAAAATGAACCTATCATGGGTAAAATTACCTCTAAATGTAAAGGAGGTTGTATTGTAGAGCATATTGATACAGGTTCACTCATGTTCCTACCAGGCAGTCAAATATCAGACAAACCTTTAAAAGATATAAGTCACCTAATGAATGAGCCACAAAAATTTGCACTAATAAAGCTAGATAAAATCCGAGGTAACGCTTGCGTTTCAAGAAGAGAAATTATTTCATCATTTAAAAAAGAAGACAAAGCTAAAATAGTTGAAAAATTTAAAGTAGGCGACATTATAAAAGGAGCAGAAGTAAAAGGTTATAGTTCTTTTGGTTGTTTTTTTAATGTTAATGGAGAGTTAGACGTACTAGTTCATCTTCAAGAAATATCTTATTCAAGAGTGAATCATCCTGATGAGGTATTTAATATTGGTGAAAAGCATGATTTAAAAGTTATAAGTGTTGATAAAGAAAAATTACAAGTTGGCTGTTCAGTTAAACAATTATCACCAGATCCTTTTGAACACATAGAAAATTACGAACTTAATAAAATATATAAAGTAAAGGTTGTTAAAATAATGGATTTCGGTGCATTTTGTGAGTTAGAGCCAGGTCTGACTACTCTCTTACATTCAAGTGAACTAAGCTGGACAAAAAAAAATGTTTCTGCGAAAAAAATGTTCAAAATTGGTGATGAGATTTCATGCATGATAACAGAAATTGATGTGGAAAAAAGAAGAGTTGCAATTTCACATAGATTAACTCAAGAAAATCCTTTTGAGACTTTTGAAAAAAAATTTCCTATCAACACAATTGTTGAAGGTGAAGTTGTTAACAAAAATGATTACTCATTATTTGTTAAAATTGAGAATTTAGATGTAGATGCTTTTTTGCACTGCAATGACTTAACTTACTTAAATAATGGAGAAGAGGAATTAGCCAAATATAAAAAGGGCGATAAAATTAAGGTGATGGTTCTGGAGATAAAATCTTCGGAGCAAAAAATTAGAGTTGGCTTACGGCAAACACAAGCAGATCCATTTGATTTCTTTAAAGATAAAGCTAAAAATCAGACGATTACTGTAAAAGTAATTTCAACTGACAACAAAGGTTTAATGGTAAGACCTGAAGGTTGTGAAATAGACTTTCAAATTAAAAAAAATGCAATTGCGATCAATGCAGCAGATGCAAGGCCGTCAAGATGGACTGGTGGTGAGAAGTTAGATGTCGCAATAGCTGAATTAGATGTTAAAAAAAGGAAAGTTGTATTAAGCATTAAATTACTTGAGGAAATCGAAAAAAAAGAAGCTTTAGAAAAATATGGATCAGAAGGATCGGGTAAAAACTTACCGTTTTCATCTTTATCTGAGGATCTAAAGAAAAAAGAAGAAGATAACTAAAATTAAGAAAATCTAAATTGGCTATTGTAAAATCAAAGCTCATAAAACAACTTTCAAATAGTTACCCTAATTTCCTAAAAAAAGACTTAGAAAAGTTTACTAACATAATTTTAAACGAAATAAAGAAAGCTCTGAGAAGAGGAGACCGAGTAGAACTTAGAGGTTTTGGAGTATTTTCTACAAATATTCAAAAAGCCAGAATATCTAGAAATCCCAAAACAGGAGAAAAGGTAAATACTCCTGAAAAAAAAACTATTCACTTTAAAATGTCCAAAGACTTGTTTAAAAAATTAAATAATGAAGAATAAAATTATATTTGTTGCATGTGATGCATCAAAAATAAAAAAAATTAAAGATATTATTGTTCAAACAAAAAATGATAATTTAAAGATCATACCAAAATTTGGATTGCAACTTTTTTACTCAAAAAATGGAAGGAAATTTCTTGAGAAGTTTAAAAGAGATTTTTGGTTGGATTTAAAAATAAATGATATTCCACAAACTGCTCTTTCAGCTGTAGATAGTTTAAAAGATTTAAGGAAATGTAAGTACATTACAGTTCATGCAAATGGTGGTCTAGATATGCTTAAAGCTATAAAAAAACATGCTAAAAAAATTAACAAAAACTTGAAAGTTTTAGGTGTTACAATTTTAACAAGCTTAAATAATAAATCTTTGAGAGAAATAGGCCATACAAAAAATGTTCAACAACTAGTTTTAAAACAAGCTAAACTTATTAAAAAATCAGGTTGTGATGGAATTGTATGCTCACCACTAGAGTCTAAAATGATTAGAAATAAATTTAAAAATTTATTGATAATAACACCTGGCATAAGACTACCAGGAGATAATTTAAACGATCAAGCGAGAGTGATGACTCCAAAAGATGCTTTTAAGAATAAAGCTTCAGGGGTTGTAATAGGTAGATCACTTACCAAAGGTAATATCAAACATAATGTAAAAAAATTAATTGATCATTTAAGCCGATGATCAAGGGGTGTAAAATTTGTGGAGTGTCTGATCCAGATACATTGAACTTTATCGTTAATCATCCGTATCCACCTAAATTTATTGGTTTTATTTGTAACTATCAAAAAAGTCCTAGATATGTTGAGTTTAAAAAATTAGAAAAATTGTTAAATATAAATAAAAATAATTCTCACTATGTTGCTGTATTGGTCAAACCAAATGAGGAGATATTAGAAAAAATTAAAAATCTACCTTTTGACTATTACCAATTATATAATTGTACTCCTGAACAAATAAACTCTATCAAGATAAATTATAATAAAAAAATAATTACTGCTTTTACTGTCAAAGACAAATCAGACTTAGAAAGATATCAAGATTTTAATGAGGTAACTGATATTTATTTATTTGATAGTAAAGGTTATGAAAAAAGTGAAGCATTTGATCACAATCTAATTAAAGAGATCAAACTTAATAAAAAATTGATGCTTGCTGGTAATATTAAGTACAACGACGACCTAGAAAATTATGGAAAAATAGCAGATTTCATAGATTTGTCTGGAGGCTTAGAAACTTCTGGATTAAAAGATCAATCGAAAATAGAAATTTTCTTAAAAAAAGTAAAACAAATTAAAAATGAAACTTAAAAAAGGAATTCCATTAATTGATCAACATGACCAATTTGGCTTTTGGGGAGGGAAATTTGGTGGTAGTTTTATTCCTGAAACTTTAAAAAAACCTGTGGAAGATTTAACTGAAGAATTTAAAAAATTAAGAAAAGATAAAAAATTTATTAAAAAGAGAGACCATTATTTTAAAAATTATATTGGCTCTCCAACCTCTTTTGTAAAATTAGAAAATTTATCTAGTTATCTAGGTGGTGCTCAAATATGGGCAAAAGTTGTATCTGAAGCTAACGGCGGTGCTCATAAAATATATAATGCGACTGTTCATGCACTTCTTTGTAAAGCAATGGGTAAAAAATATATCGTTGGTGACACAGGAGCAGGCTATGCTGGGAAAATGTTAAGTATGGCTGCAAAAAAATTTGGCTTGAAATGTAAAATATTTATGGGTGCTAAAGATATTAAAAGACAAAAACCAAACTGTGATGCAATGAAAAAAAATGGAGCTGAAATTGTTCCTGTATATTCTGGTAGCCAGACCTTGGTGGATGCCGTAAGTGAATGTATGAGATACTGGGTATCAAACTGTGATAATACTCATATGTGTGTTGGTAGTACAGTAGGTCCAAATATATTTGTTAAAATATGTGGCTGGAGCACTGCTCAAATATCGAGAGAATTAAAAGCACAATTAAAATCTGAATTTAAAAAAATTCCAAAAAAAATTAAACTTATTAATTGTGTAGGTGGTGGAAGTTCAGCTTACGGTTTCTGGAGTGAATTTATTGATTTTAACAAAAAACAAATTGAGCTGATTGGAGTTGAAGCAGGTGGACCTAAAAAATCAAAACTTCACGCAGCTCCTTTAAGCAGGAATGCGAAAATTGGAGTTTTACATGGTGCTGCTTCTTATGTTTGTCAAGATAATGAAGGTCAAATAAATGAAACAGAATCTATAAGTGCTGGATTAGATTATCCAGGGGTAAGTCCTATTCATTGTTTCTTAAAAGATACTAAGAGAGCAAGATATACTTATGCTACTGATGAGGAGGCTTTGAATGCACACGTTATGATAACCAAGTTTGAAAACCTAAATCCAAGTTTAGAACCTAGCCACGCATTTGCTGAGGCAATCAAAATTGCTCCAAAACTTAGCAAAGATACAATTATAATTGTAAATTCTTGTGGAGACGCAAAAAAAGATAAGGATATTTTAAGAGAAAGATTGGGTAAAAACTAATGGTCTCATTAATTAACGAAGCTTTCAAAAAAGCAAGAAATGCTAACAGACCAGCATTGTTAACTTATACTGTTGCTGGTGATAATACTAAAAAAAAATCTTTAGATATTCTAAAGTCAATATCAGCTCATGCTGATATATGTGAGTTAGGTTTCCCTCATAACACTCCTATTGCAGATGGTGGTCAAATACAAACTAGTGCTTACCGTGCCATTAAAAATGGAATTAAAATAAATGATGTTTTTGCAATCGCTAAAGCATTTAAGTTATCAAAAAAAACAACTCCTATTATTTTAATGGGCTATTACAACATGATCTATCAATATAATGAAAATAAATTTTTAAAAAAATGCAAAAATTCAAAAATCGATGGTTTGATTGTAGTTGACCTTCCATATCCAGAAAATAAAAGTTTTTCTAAAAAATGTAAGAAAAAAAGTATTAACTTCGTTCAATTAGTGTCGCCAACTACATCAGATATAAGATTAAAAAGAATTATTAGAGACTCTCATGATATGATTTACTATATAAGTATGCTGTCAACTACAGGAGGAAAATTAAAAGTTTCCTCTAAAAAAATTTTAGAAAATTATTTCAAGATTAAAAATCAAAAAAAATCAAAAAACGTTGTAATTGGATTTGGAATCACAGAAAAAACTATAAAATCACTCAAAAAAGCGGATGGTTTGGTTGTAGGAAGCGCAATTTGCAAGGAAATATCTCGATCCATTAAAAAAAGACAAAATGCTGTCACAAATGTTACTAATGTAGTGAAAAGATTAAAAAATAAAATTAAATGAACTGGATTACAAAAATAATTAAAGCTGGTGAAAAGATCAAAACAGCAATCAAAGAAAGAGCATCAAAAGAGGACATCGCAAATAGTGATTGGACTTCGTGTTGCATAGGTCCAATACTTAAAAAAGATTTAGAAAATAACTTATGGGTTTGTCCTGAATGTAACAAGCACCACCGAATAAAGCCTAAAGAGAGATTTGATATTTTATTTGGTAAAAACAATTATGAAATATTTAAAACTCCTATTCCAAAAGATGATCCATTAAATTGGACTGATTCTAAATCATACAAAGATAGATTAAAAAGCGCTCGAAAAAAAACTGGTTTAGAGTGTGGAATGATGGTTGCATCTGGCACTATTGACAATATTAAAATTACTGCAGTTGCATCTGATTTTGATTTTTTAGGTGCCTCAATGGCTGCTGCTGAAGGTGAAGCTTTTTTATATGGAATTCAACATGCGATAGAAAATAAAACTCCTTTTTTATGTATCAGCGCTGGTGGCGGAATGAGAATGATGGAAAGTTTAATTTCATTATCTCAGATGACCAGAACTACTTTAGCAATCAATGAATTAAAAAAAAATGGTTTACCCTATTTAGTATGTATTACAGATCCTACTGCAGGAGGAATAACAGCCTCTTATGCAATGCTTGGTGATATCAATATTGCAGAACCTGGTGCGTTAATTGCTTTCGCGGGCGCTAGAGTTATTCAAGGAACTGTTAAAGAGGAGCTACCAGAAGGTTTTCAAAAAAGTGAGTATGTTGAAAAAACCGGATTTGTTGACCTAATAGTTGAACGAAAAGAGCTAGCATCAAAGATTGGAACTCTATTATCAATATTGTTAAAGCGAAATTCTGTTATAACTTCTGAACAAAATGAAACTGCAGAAGATAGTCAATCGCTTACAAAAGTTGCATCCTAAAGAGATTGACCTAAGTTTAGATAGAATTAAAAAACTTTGTAAAACTCTTGGAAATCCTCAAGATAAATTAAAAGCTATTTCAATTGTTGGTACCAACGGAAAATATTCAACTATTCAGGCTTTATTCTCAATTTTAAAAGAGACAGATATTAAGTGTAATATTTACACCAGCCCACATATCAAAAGAATAAATGAAAGATTTGTATTTAACAATGAAGAATTGAATGATGATAATCTTGGATTTCTTTTTGAGGAAATTGAAGAAGCAAATAACAATGAACCAATAACTTTTTTTGAGATATTAAGTGCTGCCTACTTTTATAAAGCTTCAAAATATCCTGATAATATCAACTTAATTGAAGCAGGTTTATTTCACCGTTTTGATGCAACAAATATACTTAAAAATAATTTAGCAAGTATTGTAACCTCTATTGGTTTGGATCATTTAGATTGGTTACCTGAAAAAGAACAAACAACTAAAAAAATAATATTTGAAAAAACCTCAACTTTACTAAATTCTAATATTATTATTGCAAAACAAAGTTCATCTGAAATTGTTAATGAAATTAAAAGTTCAATTTTAAAAAATTCTTCAAAAAAATATTTTTTTAATGAAGATTATAATTATTCATCAAATGAAAATGGCTTTATTTTTTATGAAGATAAAAATGGTGGTATTAAACTTCCAACTCCAAATATTAAAGGTCAATTTCAGCTCGAAAATATTTCATCAGCAATCGCAGCCTTAAGATCAATAAACCATTTAAAAGTTAGTGAAAAACATATTAAAGATGGAATTACTAAAATTAAAAGTATTGCACGACTTCAAGAAATAGATTCTGGTAAACTTAAAGAGTTGGTAAAAAATAATAAATTACTTATTGATGGTTCTCATAACCCTTTAGGAGCAAAAGTTTTGAATGAATATTTGGAAAGTTTGAATTGTAATAAACATGTTATTCTAGGTATGATGAATAACAAAGATCATAACAATTATATGAGTTATTTTAAAAATATTTCCTCCTTGACCACTATAGATATCCCTAATCAACCAAACTCGATCAAAGGAAAAGCATTGAAAAACAAACTCAATAGCTTTGGTAACGTTAAATATAAAGAAAGTATTATTGATGCTATCAAGTCAATTCCAGTCAAGGAAAACGATATAATATTGATTACGGGGTCTTTGTATCTTGCTGGTGAAGTGCTAAATTTAAACTAGATATTTTCGTCTAGAAATTCTTTCATATGACTTTCTGGTACACCACCTACTTTTCTACTTACTTCTACACCTTTTTTGTAAATAATCACCGTAGGAACGCCACGCACCCCAGCAGCACTCCCAGTGTTAATTGCATCTTCTTCAATATCTCCATAATAAAAACTTGCTTTATCCTTATATTCTTCAGATAATTTTTCCATAATCGGTCGAAGAATCTTACAAGGTTGGCACCAATTGGTACTTAGTTGTAAAATACTTACTTCTTCATTTTTAATTTTACTGTCAAAATCCTCGTCTTTAAAATCTATAAGCATAAGGTCTTTCTATAAATTGGAGCCTTAAAGTCAACTAGGCAATTTCATATTTTTTTTCAATGGACATTATAAATTCATTAATTTCGTCTAATTTTTTCAATTCTTCCTCATCATCTTTATTAGATGCTTGATCTCTCAATGTATCAATTTCGGTATAAGCCATACCAATGGTTTGCCACTTTTCTTTATTTTTGCTCAATATTCTTCGAGCTATTTCACTCTTAATATTTCTGTATAAATCAGGGGGTAAAATATGAGGTGCCTCTTGGTAGATTATTTTTTGTCCAAACCAGCTGCATCGTTTGTCTTGAAACTTATCTAATAATCTTAATTTATCTTCCCACGATGAACTATGCCACGTTTTAAATAATGCGGTATCTTTATTGGGAATAAATTTTTCATACAAAGTTTCCTCTGGTAGCAAGTCTTCTTGTGTTTGAGTTTGGGCTTTCTCTTCAGCAGCTTCCCTATTAATAATTTGAATGTTTTTACAAAAATTTTCACTACTTCTCACTAATTTTGCTCTTTGCAGAATTGTTTCTAAATCTAATTCTGAATATGCTTTTTCCTTTAATGCAAATTTTTTATCTAATACTACTGGAGCTTTATTAGTTTTTAATACTCTTAATGCTTTTGGACTAATTTTTTTTAAATTCGCTTTAAGCTCATTGACTGACAAATTTAAAAAAGGCTCTGGATCTCTTCTCAAATCCCAAACATATCCCCAAGATGCATAGGTAGGATGAAAACAATGTTCTGGATGAAGTGTACAAACAAGATACATCATATTTCTTCCTTTAACATTTTCAAAAATAGAATAAATTCCCTCACTTTTTAAAAGTGACTCAACACTGCTCTTTGTTGAAGTACTTAAAAATTTTTCCCAATTATCTTTATGTTGATCTTTAATAATTCTAAGAATCTTTAAACTTGTAAAAGCATCGTGATAAGCAGTGTGTTGTTGTGTAGTATCAAATCCTTGTTGTCTTGCTAATGCTTCTAAAGCCAAACTTTCATTTCCTGCAGGTGTTAATTCAGTTTTTAAGGTTTCAGAGTTTATAGTTTGAGCAGCTCTTGCAACATGTAAACCATCAGTTTCTTGATTAGGTGAAGAGTGGGTTAAATAGGGATATCTGTTTCCTTTAAAAAAATTAAAGTGAAACATTCGACGATCAAAGTTAAGATTGCTCCAACCCATAAATAAAGATGGAGCTGCTTTTGAAAAGAAATTTTCCACAGCTCCTAGAAAGTCATAATGTGAATAGTTGCCTTTGGTAAGTAAATCAATACTTGTAGAGTTTACCAGAAGTGCTTTAGCGCTTGGCACTTCTCCTTCTGGCATTCTTCCTCTAATATTTAACTTTCCAATTTCTTTAAGGTTTTTATCTACAACTACAGCACCAACCTCAATAATGCTTCCCCATATAGTACTATTGGTTGTTTCTGTATCGTAGATTACTATTTTATCCATATTAATATTTAAGCTAAATTTGAAAGCTCATTAAATTTTTTTAATCTTCCCAAAAACAAGTTCTGATAAACAACTAAATCATGACTTTGAATTTTAAATTCTTGAAACAATTTATCTACTGTGCAAACTAGAATTACACAAGAAGTGATATTAGAGTTATACACAATATTATGAGCCAAAGAATATGCGCTCGTTTGTAAAAGCCATGAGTCGATATACTCTGATTTTTTTGGTTTATTGCTTTGCTTAAAATCTATTATCGTTTCTCGTCCCTCGTAAACTCCAACACAATCTGCGGTACCAGCATATTTATCTGGATAGTATAGTGTGCATTCAACTCCCCAAATTTCTTCCAATCTATTATTTAATCCTTTTTCAATTATTTCTTTTGCCATTAATTTATATTGTTCGTTGTCATCGAAAAAACTGAGATTTTCTCTTCCAAGAAGATAGGACTCTAAATAATTATGCATCTGAGAACCCCTGCTACTTGCTGCTTTTGTAATTGCTTCAGCCTCTTTATAACCTGTCCTCTCTCGCCAATTAGCTAATGCCGCCTTATCTTCGTCTGATCTTGTGGCATCTAAAATGGATGTAACACTTGGTAATTTCGCCTCACCTAATAAATATCTTCTTATACCGTCTACTGTAGCTCTTGATGATTTTGGATAATCGTATTTTTGATTCCACTGCATGAGATTTCTTATAGACGTTATTACGGAAAAAAAGAAATTAATTTTTAAGCTGCCTATTTCGTTCAATAAATTTTTCCACGTTTTCAGTTTGTACAGCTTTCTCAACCTGCTCGGGATCTTTAATGTTTTCTAAAGTTCTTGAAATTGATCTTGCGTCCGTTCCAAATTTATCAACAACACCCATAGCATCTTCTAATTTTTTTCTAAGAACTATAATGTTGTCAAAATGTTTAGAAAATCTTGTACTGATTGTTTTCAAATGATTATAAATTTCAGTTGCTCCTTTTTGTACTTTCAATGATTGAAAGCCCATATGTAAAGACTGTAAGTAAGCAGAAAGAGTATTGGGTCCACATATTACAACTTTATATTTTTTCATTAATTCTTGAGTTAATAATTCTTTTGTACTTGGATCTTGGTATTCAGTTAACTCTTTGTATAAACTTTCTGTAGGAGCATATACAATTGCAAAATCAGTAGTTTTTGGTGGAACAATATATTTTTCATTAACGCTTTTAGCTTTTGCTTTAAACGCTGAGGCTAATTTTGCTCTAGCATCTGCAACAGCCCTTTTGTCTTCCGCGTCATGACCATCGGTAATTAATTTAAATTTTTCTAATGGAAAATGACTATCAACTGGAACTAAAACATCTCCTTGAAGCTTGATAGCAAATTCTACATTTTCGCTTGTATCCTCTTTCATTTTTACATTCGTCATGAATTGAGAGGCTGGCAGCAAATCTTTTATTAATGCATCT
>CACAYA010000012.1 GCA_902536575.1 uncultured Pelagibacteraceae bacterium
CTTAAATCTAGATGTCTAGGCTCAATATCATTTTCGGTAATTGTTGGTGCTGTTGAGAGAGTTTCAAGTGGTTGTGCAATATACTCTCTTGGATTTTTTTTAATTTTGGCAATAACTTCATCTCTTTCTTTTTTATCTGCTTTAGGCCCTATCATTATTCCGTAACCACCAGAAGCATTGGCAGGTTTAACAACTAACTTAGAGATATTTTCAATTACATAGTTTCTTTCATTTTTATTGTGACAAAGGTATGTTTCTACCTGGTTCAAGATTGGCTGTTCACCAAGATAATAAACAATCATTTTATTAACATAAGAGTAAACTACCTTGTCATCAGCAACACCAGTTCCTATAGCATTAATTATACCAACGTTTCCTTTGCGCCAGCTCTTAAATAATCCTGGCACACCTATCAGTGAACCTTTGAAAAATACTTTTGGATCCAAAAAATTATCATCAAGACGTCTGTATATGCAATCAACCTTAAGAGGGCCCTTGACAGTTTTCATATAAACAATATCGTTCTCAACAAATAAATCTTTTCCTTCGACTAATGCAATTCCCATTTGATCAGCCAAGAAAGAGTGCTCAAAATAAGCAGAGTTATATATACCTGGTGTTAAAACTACCATATGAGGGTTTACAGTTTTTTTTGGGATACATTCAACCATACAGTTGAATAATTTGTTTGTGTATTGATGAATTGATGCAACTTTGTATCTTGTAAATAATTCAGGAAACACATCTCGCATTACCATCCTATTTTCAAGCATGTAGGATACACCTGAGGGTACTCTTAGATTGTCTTCTAAAACTAAATAGTCACCATTTTTATTTCTTATTAAATCAACTCCAGAAATATTTGACCAAGCTTTATATTTAGGAGAAAACCCCTCACATTCTTTTACATAAAAGGGGGAATTAAAAATAATTTCATTTGGAACTATTTTATCTTTAAATATTTTTTTTTGATTGTAAACATCATCAATAAACAAGTTTAAAGCTTTTACGCGTTGCTTTAAACCTTTTGAGACTTTGTTCCATTGTGTTTTTGGGATTATTCTTGGAATTATATCAAGAGGCCATTTTTTTTCTTCCGCTCTATTATTAGCAGCATATACTCTGAAGTTAATGCCTCTTGCACTTATTGTGCTTTGACAATTTTTCTCAATTTCTTGAAGTTTTTTTTTACCGTATCTTTCTAAAATTGATGAAATTATTGTAGCGTGCTTTCTTAGTTTATTATCTTTGGTAAAATAACCATCATAAGCATGTGTTGAATTATAATTTTTCCAGAGTTTTGAGACCATAACAGCTTAGTGTTTAATACTTGAATAAAATAAGCAAATGCATATTAGATATATCTGTTATGCTTTTAATTGATTATGAAAAAATGTTATAATTAACTAATTATTAAGGTGAGATGACTTACTGTATAGGTATTAAAACAAACGAAGGTCTTGTTTTTGCTTCAGACTCAAGGACAAATGCTGGTTTAGATAATGTAAATATTTATTCCAAAATGATGACGCACGATGTAGGCGATAGAACTGTTGTAATCGTAACATCAGGAAATTTAGGAACATCTCAGGCAGTTTATAAATCAATTGAAAAAGATTTAAAGAGTACTTCGGGCATAATGAATTTAAATACTTGCAATGATTTTGAACAAATAGCATCTTATGTTGGATCCTTAAATATTGAACATTCATCACCTCAAGGAATAAACACTGATAATGTTTTGTTAGGTTCCACTTTTATTGTTGGAGGACAAATTAAAGGTCAGCAACATGAATTATATTTAGTTTATCCTCAAGGAAATTATATAAGACCAGCTGACAGTAAACCGTATCTTGTAATCGGTGAGGTAAAATACGGAAAACCTATTCTTGATAGAGTAATTAAACCAAATGTTTCAATTGGTGATGCATCAAGATGTGCACTGATTTCTATGGACTCTACATTAAAAAGTGATCTTACTGTTGGACCTCCAATAGATTTTGCAGTGCTGAAAAAAGATGCTGATAATCTTTCTACACTTGAGTGTTTAAATGTTACAGATGAGAATTATTCAAAGGTTTGTAATCAATGGTCTGAGGGAATTTTTAAAGTTTTTGACTCTTTTCCTAGATTTAATTGGGAAAAATAAATTATTTAACTCTCCAATCTGTTTCAAAAGTCACATAATTGACTTGTAAACATCGTCTTTCTTTTAAAATTTTCTTTTTTTCCATACCGTGCCAGGTGTTTGGACCACTAGTAAAAAGATACCCATAATTATTTCTATAAGGTAAAGTTTTAACTTTCTCTAACTTTTCATTATAAAAATCCGTACCTAGATCCTCAGATTCATTAGTATTATTGACAAATATTAATCCTGACATTAATTTTTCTTTGATGTCACAATGAGGTTTTAACCAAAATCCCTCTCTATCACAAATAACCTCAACTCTGACATATGAATTTGATAAATCTCTATCAATCATTTTAGAAATAGTTTGATACGTTTCTTTAGATTGCAATTCATTAATAAACTTAACTAAATGTGGAAACTGAGCAGCATTTTGTTTAGATACAAAACATCGAAATTTTACCGCTTTTCCTCCAGAAGCAATTCCTTCTCTGAATTCTGCGCCACCACCATCAATTGCTCTTGTCCCATCATATGTAAGATTAAGTTTACTTAAATCAGGAATATCTGCTTTAATTATTTCTTCAATTGACTCCTCGGTCAATGCATCACTATATTCCCAATGGTCGAAAGGAATTTCATATTTTGTTGAGTTGTTTTTTATTGAATTTAAAAATGACATTAAAATTGAATTTTTTCTTTTATAAGTTTTGCTACTCTATTAGTTTCGTCTAATTTTTCATAGTTCCAAATTTTAACTTCTTCTCCTAAGTTTCTTGTAATATTCAATTCTCTAAACAAGTTTCGAAATCTTTGAAATCTTTTATCATTTTTTTTTGGTAAAATATTAGCA
Source organism: uncultured Pelagibacteraceae bacterium (assembly GCA_902536575.1). Classification (GTDB taxonomy): domain Bacteria; phylum Pseudomonadota; class Alphaproteobacteria; order Pelagibacterales; family Pelagibacteraceae; genus Pelagibacter. The sequence continues at coordinate 2,985 of CACAYA010000012.1, forward strand.
ACATATATTGGTTTACCAGTCAAAGCAGCTTCCGAGATCATTGAGCTAGAGTCGCATGTAACCACTATATTTTCTGAGATTGCAAGTGCTGACAAGTAAGCTTTTTTATCTACATCCATTATTATAGTGTGATTTTCACCAAAAAATTCCTTAGCATAATGAATAGTGCTTAAAGGTGTTCTCATTGAAGGAATAACTACAAGTTGGAAATCATGTTTTTTTAATAACTTATAAAACATTGAAAAAATAAGTTTCATGTTATTTGTTGAATAATCGTAATATTTTGTTGGTCCTCCCAAAATTAAAGCCCATACTTTTCTGTTATCTTTTTTAATAAAAGAATTTAAATATTCTTTATTTTGTGAAATTTCTTCCTCTGTTAAATAATGAATTGCGCCTTTTGTACTGATTACATTATCGCCTTCTATTGCATCATGTTCTGGTGCAACAATAAAATCAAAATGCTTAAAATCTACTTTTGGATCTTGAATATGAATATTGAAAATTTTTTTATTAGAAATACTTTTTAAGTGAATTGAAGGAATAACACTTTTTCTTCCACAGGAAATTATTAAATCAAAATCTTTTTGATCTATTTTTTTATAAACACTTTGTGAAATTGGAGAAAGTCTTGGTGGGATAATGTTCCAAATATTATTAGTTTCAACCTCGCAGTGTATGAAATCCATATCAAGAGCTTTAGCCAAACCTTCTACTTGGCTAATCATTCCGTGCATACCTTGTGTTAATAATAAACCTTTTAATTTAGACATTTATCACTATATAGCTTTCATATGAATCAAAATCCAACTAAACACACAAAAGTGTTAATAATTGGATCTGGTCCAGCCGGATACACAGCAGCAGTATATGCTGCTCGTGCAATGTTAAATCCTATTTTAGTTTATGGTGCAGAACCTGGTGGACAACTAACTACAACAACTGATGTAGAAAATTATCCAGGATTTGCAGATGTAATCCAAGGTCCTTGGTTAATGGATCAAATGAAAGATCAAGCTAAAGCGGTTGGAACAGAAATGATTGAAGATCACATTGCATCTGTGAATTTAAAATCACAACCTTTTGAAGCAATTGGGGACAGTGGACAAAAATATACTGCAGACAGTATTATAATTTCAACAGGTGCTCAAGCCAGATGGTTAAACATCAAATCAGAGCAAGAATTTAGAGGCTTTGGAGTTTCAGCTTGTGCAACATGTGATGGTTTCTTTTTCAAAGACAAAGAAGTTGCAGTAGTTGGTGGTGGAAACGCTGCTGTTGAAGAAGCAATGTTTCTTACAAAATTTGCATCAAAAGTTAAATTGATCCACAGACGTGATAGTTTGCGAGCTGAAAAAATGCTTCAAAAAAAATTGATGGAAAATAAGAAGATAGAAATTATTTGGGACTCCGTTGTTGAAGATGTAATCGGAGACAATGACCCTAAAAATGTAAAAGGAATAAAAATTAAAAACGTTAAAACAAATAATATTGAAGAAATAAAACTTGATGGAGTATTTATTGCGATTGGTCACGATCCTGCAACTCAGCTTTTTAAAAATCAATTAGAAATGGATAAAGAAGGATATCTAATTACAAAATCCGACTCGACTGAAACCAATGTTCCTGGTGTTTATGCAGCTGGAGATGTAAAAGACAAAACGTTTAGACAAGCTGTAACTGCTGCAGGAATGGGATGTATGGCTGCTCTTGAAGCTGAAAAATTTTTATCTCACTAAAAAATGAAAATAAATTGGATTATTTTTGTGACTGGATGGATGTCATTCAGAGCAGTTGGATCTGGCTTATTTCTGTTTTGGATTTTTTCTAGTAATGAACGTTCGGCACCATCTGAATGGATAGTTCCTTTTATAGGTGACTTTTTTATTGGGATAACAGCTATATTTTTAGTTTACTTTATTATAAAAAAACCAAGTACTGTAATATGGGTTCTGTTGCTGTCATGGAATGTCGTTGGTTTACTTGATTTAATTGGAGCAATAAATGTAAGTTTTGCTGCTCCTTATGGACCTATCCCAGAAATAGGATTTAATGAATTAACAGTAAGATCAATTTTAATTTTAAATACTTTATTACAGATTTCTTGTATTTACCTATTATTTCAAAAAGATATAAAAGATTATTTTAAATTGTAAGAATTAAATGTCAGAAAAAGTATTACTTACTGGTATTAGTGGGTTTGTTGCAAAACATGTTGCTATCGAATTACTAAATTCGGATTACGAAGTATTAGGTACCGTTAGGAATTCAAATTCAATTGAACAAACAAAAAAAACATTAGAGGAAAATAAAGTTTCAACTGAGAAATTATCATTTGTAGAGTTAGATTTATTAAAGGATGAAGGCTGGAATGAAGCTGCTATGGGCTGCAAATATATCATACATGTAGCTTCTCCATTTCCTCTAAAAGTTTCAAATGACAGGGAGTCACTCACCCCAGCAGCAAAAGATGGAACTTTAAGAGTTTTAAATGCAGGAATAAATGCAGGAGTTAAACATTTTGTTAAAACTTCTTCCATAGTATGCATGTTCAGAAAACCAAACAGATCTAACCCTTATACATTTGGTGAAAATGATTGGACTGACTTAGAGTGGGATAAAACTACAGACTATTTTGTATCAAAAACAAGAGCTGAAAAAGCTGCTTGGGATCTTATGGAAAGTAAAGGTCTTAAAAATAGTTTGACTTGTATCAATCCTGGCTTTGTTTTAGGGGATTTTTTAAATGAAAAAACGTGTACTTCAATGGAATATGCAAAACAATTACTTCAAGGAAAATATCCAGCTGCACCAAAATTTTCAGTAATGATATCTCACGTAAAAGATGTTGCTAAAGCCCATGTTCTATCTTTAACTAATAAAAGAGCTGGAGGAAGAAGATTGATTGTTGGATCTGAAGTAAGAAGTATTCTTGAATTATCACAGATAATGGCAAAAAATATTCCAAGCCATGCAAAAAAACTTCCTAAAAGAGAATTGCCTAATTTTATGGTTAAACTTCTAAGTTATATAGACACAAGTGCAAAGACTATGGTTCCTGATCTTGGACTAGAAATGCAAACAGACCAAACATACGCAGAAGACATTCTTCAAATGAAATTCATGGCATCTGAAATTGCAGTTGTTGATGCAGCAAAATCAGTAATTAGACTGAATTTAGCCTGAAGATATTTCAACTATTTCATCAGACTCAAAAGTAGTTTTTCTTAAATTTTCGTTTGCAATTTTTATCATTGCTTTTGCAACTTTTTCTGAATTAATCGGTTTCATTTTTTTAATTGGCCCAAGTAATAATGGGGACAATAATCTAAAAGTCAGAATACCTATTTTTTCACCTGTTCTATTCTCTTTTCTGTTTCCCATTAAAAAAGAAGGTCTTAATATTCCTAAATTTGAGAAGTTTAATTTTTTTAATTCCTCTTCAACTAAACCTTTGAATTTTACATAATCTCCTGAACTTTTTGAATTGGCATATATTGAAGATACAAAAATAAATGAATTTACTGAATTGAATCTTGCAATTTGAGCTATTTTTTTTGGTATTTCTAGCTCTACTTTTTGGTATTCTTTTTTGTCGGGGGAGTTTTGTTTTGTAGTTCCAATGCAAAAAAAACAATCATCTCCTTTGATATCTTCTTTGTGATTTTCTAAATCATTAAAATCAGTTTTAATAATTTGAATTTTAGGTTCATTAACGAATTTTTCTGAACGTACAAATAATTTTATTTTATTATAATTATCATTTTTAATTAATTGATAAAGAAGATGCCCACCAATTAATCCTGATGAACCAAATACTAGGGCTGTTTTCATTAACTCAAGCTTTTACAAAAAGAAGAGATTTTTTCTAAAGCTTTTTTGAGATTATCCATTGAGGTTGCATAAGAAATTCTAAAAAATCCCTCTAATCCAAACGCAGAACCTTGAACAACGGCGATACCACTATTCTCTAAAAGAGATTGAACAAAATCTGTGTCTGACTTAATTTCTTTTCCATTTGTATCTTTTTTTCCCATTAAACCTTTGCAACTAGGGAAGACATAAAAAGCACCATCAGGATTTAGGCACTCAATTCCATCAACATCATTTAAGGCTTTAACGACAAAATCTCTTCTTTCTTGAAATGAATCTGCTCTTTTTTTTATAAAATCTTGTATTCCGCTTAATGCCTCTACTGATGCGGCTTGACTAATTGATGAAGGATTAGTTGTTGATTGTGACTGGATTTTTGCGATGGCTTTAATAATTTCTTTTGGGCCTGCTGCATAGCCTATTCTCCAACCAGTCATTGAGTAAGCTTTACTTACACCATTCATGGTAAGCACTCTTTCTTTTAAATTTTGAATTTGAGCAACAGTAAAAAATTTAAATCCTTCATAGGTTACATGTTCATAGATATCATCACTTAAAATATATACATGACTATATTTTTCTAGAACTTTTGCGATCTCTCTAATTTCTTTTTCTGTATAACACGCTCCAGTAGGATTAGATGGAGAGTTGAGAATAATCCATTTTGTTTTTGGAGTTATAAATTTTTCTAAATCTGCTGAGTTTATTTTAAAGCCTTGTTTTTCATTACACTCCATTACAACTGGCCTACCCCCAGCTAGTAAAACAATATCTGGGTAAGAAACCCAATAAGGAGCTGGAATAATAACCTCGTCACCGTCGTTTAATGTAGCCATCATTGCATTATAAATTACATGCTTTCCACCTGCTCCAACTGTAATTTGGTCTGTTGTGTAGTCTAGGTTATTTTCTTTTTTAAATTTTTCGACTATTGCTTTTTTTAGGGCTGGAGTTCCATCAACAGCAGTGTACTTGGTATCTCCATCGTTTATTGCCTTTATTGCTGCTTGCTTAATATTGTCCGGTGTATCAAAATCTGGTTCACCTGCACCTAAACCAATAACATCTTTTCCTGCTGCCTTTAATTCTCTAGCTTTTTGAGTTACTGCGATTGTAGGTGAAGGTTTAATCTTCTTTAAACTGTTTGATATTATGCTCATTGAAATAAAAATAAATTCTAATACCTTGTTTAATATATGGAAAATACATATCAAGATTTAATTACAGATATCCAAAGCAAAAATCCTCAAATAGGTGGAAAACTTGAAGGAGGAAAAAAATTCAAAATTAAATCTGATTTTAAGCCTGCAGGTGATCAACCTGAGGCAATAAAAAAATTAGTTAGTGGCGCTAATAAAGATCAATTTAATCAAGTATTACTTGGTGTTACAGGCTCAGGCAAAACATTCACTATGGCTAAAGTTATAGAAGCAACAAACAGGCCTGCGCTAATTCTTGCTCCAAATAAAACACTTGCAGCTCAACTTTACGGGGAAATGAAAACTTTTTTTCCAGATAACGCAGTTGAATATTTCGTTTCTTATTATGACTATTACACTCCAGAAGCATATGTTCCAAGATCAGACACATACATAGAAAAAGAAGCTTCAATTAACGAACAAATAGATCGTATGAGGCATTCAGCTACTAGATCCCTTCTAGAGAGAGATGATGTACTTATAGTTGCGAGTGTTTCTTGTATTTATGGACTGGGTTCTGTTGAAGCCTATAGTAAAATGACTTTAACTCTCCAAAAGAACAATGATTACAATCGTGAGGAATTAATAAAGTCTTTAGTAGCTTTACAATATAAACGAAACGATCAAAATTTTTACAGAGGTACTTTTAGAGCTCGAGGAGAATATTTAGAAATATTTCCATCTCATCTTGAAGACAGAGCTTGGAGATTAAGTCTGTTTGGAGATAAGCTTGAACAGATTGAAGAATTTGATCCTTTAACTGGAGATCAAATAAGAAATCTTAGTTTGGTAAAAGTATATGCAAATAGTCATTACATCACTCCAAAACCAACAATAGAACAAGCAGTTATCAATATTAAAAAAGAATTAGAAATTACTTTAAAAAAACATAGAGCAGAAAATAAATTATTGGAGGCTCAAAGATTGGAGGAAAGAACTAAATTTGATCTTGAGATGATTGAGGCAACAGGTTCTTGTGCTGGAATTGAAAATTATTCAAGATTTTTATCAGGAAGAAAACCAGGTGAACCACCGCCTACTCTTTTTGAATATTTTCCAGATAATACACTTATTTTTGTAGATGAGTGTCACGTAACTGTTCCACAACTTAATGGAATGTATAAAGGTGACAGATCTAGAAAAAGCACCTTAGCAGAATATGGATTCAGACTTCCATCCTGCATGGATAATAGACCGTTAAAGTTTGAAGAGTGGGATTTAATGAGAACTCAAACTGTGTTTGTATCTGCAACTCCTGGTCCCTGGGAGTTGGAACAAACAAAAGGAAAGTACATAGATCAAGTTATCAGACCAACTGGTCTAATAGATCCACCAGTTGAAATAAGACCTGCAAAAAATCAAGTAGATGATTTAATGCATGAATGCAAAAGAGTTATTGAAAATAATCACCGAGTACTCGTTACGACCTTAACCAAAAAAATGGCAGAAGATTTAACTGAATACCTTCATGAAAATGGGATTAAAGTTAGATATCTTCACTCTGACATTGATACTTTAGAGAGAATTGAAATTATGCGTGATCTTAGAATGGGTGTTTTTGATGTACTTGTTGGAATTAACCTTTTAAGAGAAGGTTTAGATATTCCAGAGTGTGCACTTGTTGGTATATTAGATGCTGATAAAGAAGGATTTCTTAGATCTGAAACTTCCTTAATTCAAACAATTGGAAGAGCTGCAAGAAATGTTGATGGAAAAGTAATTTTGTATGCTGACAAAGAAACAAAAAGTATAAAAAAAGCAATAGCAGAAACTGACCGAAGAAGACAAATCCAATTAAATTATAATAAAAAACATAAGATAGATGCTAAATCTGTAAAAAAAGAAATTAGTGATATTCTAGAAAGTGTTTATGAAAAAGATTATGTTAAAATCAGTGATGGCTCAAATATTGGTGGAAATTTAAAAAAACACTTAAAAGGTTTAGATAAGAAAATGAAAGAGTCTGCTGCAAACCTTGAGTTTGAAGAGGCTGCTAAGATAAGAGATGAAATCAGGAAATTAGAAAGCACTGAGCTAGAAATTACACTCAACCCAAAAATTAGACAATATGATGTCAAAAATAAGCTTTACCCAAAAGGGAGATCTACAATGGGTATGCCAGGAACTAAGGTCACAAAAAAAAGAGATAAAAAATGGAAGCACGAAAAATAATTATTACTGGTGGGGCAACTAGAATTGGAGCTGCAATTGCAAAAAAATTATCTGGTATCAATAAAGAAATATTAATTCATTTCAATAAATCAAAATTAAAAGCTGAGAAACTCAAAAAAGAATTAGAGCTAAATGGTACTAAAGTTTATCTTGTTAAAGGTGATTTGAGCAAAGAAAATGATGTGATTAAAATTGTTAAATATGCTAAATCAAAATTAAAATATTTTGATTGTTTAATAAATAATGCTTCATTGTTTGAAAACGATAAACTTGAAAGTTTTACAATTGATAGCTGGGATAAGCATATAAAAACAAATTTAAGAACCCCCGCTCTACTATCAAAAGAATTTGCTAAAAATATTAAAGGAAAAAACAACAATATAATTAATATAATTGATCAGAGAGTTTTTAAACTTACCCCCTACTTTTTTTCATACACAATAAGTAAAACCGGCCTTTATACTCTTACAAAAACAAGTGCTATGAGTTTGGCCCCAAAAATAAGGGTAAATGGAATAGCACCAGGACCAACTATAAAAAATCAAAGACAATCTGAAAAACATTTCAAAAAACAATACATGGCAACTCCACTTAAAAGACAGGTTGATGTTAAACAAATATGCAATGCTGTTGACTTTTTTATCAAAAATATATCTATTACAGGTCAAGTTTTAGCAATAGATAGTGGACAAAATTTAAATTGGCAAACACCAGATATTATGGGTGGTAAAGAATGAAAAAAAATAATTTAAAAGTTATTGAAATAGGTAAGAATAAAACCTTATTTAATTACGAGAAAAAGGTTTTAATTAAAGAGTTAATTTTAGATCTGAAGCTAGGTTATTTTGATTTTGAAAAAGAGAAATCTCAGACAGTTAAATTTAATTTGGATGTCAACTACGAAGATAAAAAACCATCGAATGACAAAGATATTAAATCAATTGTAAACTATGCAAAAATTGTAAGGTTGATAAGAAAACTTGTTAAAAATAAACATTATAATTTTCTTGAAACATTAGCAGAGGATGTTTTCGATGAATTGTTCAAAGATAAGAGAATTGATAAGATAAGTCTTCAAATTGAGAAATTAGAAATCATGAAAGATTGTTCTTCTGTTGGTATTCAAATTTCAAAAAAAAGAAGCCATGATAAGCTCTGATTTAGGTAAAGAAGTAATTAAAAAAGAACTCCCTTTAGTTCCTAAGCTACCAGGTGTGTATAGAATGCTGAATTCTAAAGACGAAATTCTTTATGTGGGAAAAGCAAAAAATTTACCCAATAGATTGAAAAGTTATGTTTCTGAGAAAAATCACATCATAAGAACTGAAAGAATGTTATCTCAAACAAGAAAATTAGAGATAACCACTACTTCTAACGAAAGCGAGGCCTTACTGCTTGAGGCAAATTTAATTAAAAAATTTAAACCAAAATTTAATATTCTTCTAAGAGACGATAAATCGTTCCCATTCATATTTATTGGCAACCAAGATCCATGGCCTCAGATAAAAAGACATAGAGGAAAAAAAACTAAAGAGGGCTTTTATTTTGGTCCGTTTGCATCAGCTGGATCTGCCAATTGGACAATCAAAATGATTCAAAAAATTTTTCACTTAAGAGTTTGTGATGACACAGTATTTAAAAATAGAGAAAGACCTTGTATTTTATATCAGATCAAACGTTGTTCGGGTCCATGTGTTGGTTATGTTACTAAGGATGACTATCAACAAACAGTTAATGATGCGATTGAATTTGTCTCTGGAAAATCAAGAAGAATTCAAAAAAATCTTTCTGATCAAATGGAAAAAGCAAGTGAAGAACTTGACTTTGAAAAAGCTGTAATTTTAAGGGATAGAATAAAAGCATTAAACATAATTCAGTCATCTCAAAGAATAAATGAAGCAAATTTAGTCGAAGCAGATGTTATTGCAGGATACAAAGAGTCTGGTAAGGCATGCATCCAAGTTTTTTTTTACAGATCAAAACAAAATTGGGGCAATCAAGCCTTCTTTCCGAAACATGATCCAGATGAAAAACTTGGAGAAATTATTAATTCATTTGTTTCTCAATTTTATGAAAATAAAAGTGTTCCATCATCAATAATTTTATCTGAAGAAATTAAAGAAAAAGTTTTAATTGAAAAAACTCTTTCAAATAAAGAAGGTAAACAAATTACTATTTCGGTTGCCAAAAAAGGTTCAAAATTAAAAGTAATAAATCAAGCAATTAAAAATGCAAAAGACAGTTTAAATAGAAAGCTCTATGAAAGTCAAAATAATAGAGAGTTATTTGATGCCGTTGCTAGTAAATTCAATTTAGAAACAAACATCAATTTAATAGAGGTTTATGACAATAGTCACATACAGGGAACTAATAGTGTTGGTGCTTTGATTGCTTATGGAGATGAAGGTTTTATCAAAAAAAGGTATAGAAAATTTAATATTAAGCACAAAAAAAATGAGCAAGATGATTATGGTATGATGCGAGAGGTTTTAAACAGAAGATTTAAAAGAGCTGTCCAAGAAAAAGATAATTATTTAACTTTTCCTGATTTAGTTCTAGTTGATGGTGGAAAAGGACAATATTCAGTTGCAAGAGAAAGCTTAAATGAACTTGGTCTTCATGACATTCCTATTGTAGCGATTGCTAAAGGTAAAATAAGAAATAGTGGCAACGAAACTTTTTTTCATAATGGGAAAGAGTTTAAATTTTTAAGAAATGATCCAACTCTGTTTTTTCTTCAGAGAATTAGAGATGAGTCGCATCGATTTGCAATAAGCGCTCATAGAGCTAAACGAAAGAAAGGAATAAGTAAATCTTTACTTGACCAAATTGATGGCATTGGATCAATAAGAAAAAGGGCATTGCTGAACCATTTTGGATCTGCAAGATCCGTGGAATCTGCAAGTTTAGATGAAATTAAGTCTGTTGAAGGTGTTGAGGAAAAAGTAGCAAAAAAGATATATAACTTCTTTCATGAATAATTATGCTTAAAAAAATTCCAAATATATTAACTATTGGACGAATAATTATTGTTCCTTTTTTCGTTTTAGCGTTTTATTTGCCTGGATTTTATGGTGATTTGACCGCTTTAATATTATTTGTTGTAGCGTCATTTACTGATTTTCTTGATGGAATGTTAGCAAGAATGATGGGTGAAGAGTCAAAATTGGGAGAGTTGTTAGATCCGATAGCTGATAAAATTATCGTTGCGACAGCTCTAATTCTTTTAGTAATGGATGGTACTATCAGAAATTACGAAGTAATTGCTGCTATTATTATTCTTACCAGAGAAATATTAATTTCAGGGCTAAGAGAATTTTTAGCCAAAGGAAAAATTAAACTTCCAGTTTCTAGCCTTGCTAAATTAAAAACAGTTTTACAAATGGTCTCCATTGCTCTTCTTTTATCAGGAGATACAGGAAATAAGATTATTAACTTCCAAGATTATAATGCCCAAACTATTGGCATTATTTTTTTATGGCTATCTGCTGCTTTAACACTATTTACTGGATATGATTATATGCGTAAAGGAATTGATCACGCTATGTCTGAGGATAGTAAAGATTAGGCTGCTTTTTTCTTTCTTACTAAAGTTTGATAACTTTCATTTAAATCAATTATAGTATCACAAACTTTAAACTGATTTTCTGCAATGCATGAAACTGGGGTAACTTCTGCGGCGGTACCTGTTAAAAAGCATCCAACAAAACTTGATAGCTCTTCTGGTTTTATTTTTCTTTCGTGAACTTTAATATTTTTTGATTTTGCAATTCCAATTACTGTTCTTCTAGTAATTCCATCTAAAAAAGAATCTGGAATTGGAGTATGAAGTTCTCCATTTTTATCTTTGAAAAAAATATTAGCACCAGTTGCTTCAGCTATATTTCCTTCATGATCTAACATTAATGAGTCTGTATAACCTTGTTTTTCTGCTTCGTGTTTTGATAGTGTACAAATCATATAAAGACCAGAAGCTTTAGTATCCCAAGGGATTGTATTAGGAGCAGGTCTTCTCCAGTTTGAAATATTTAATCTTATACCCTCAACTTTTAATTTTGGATCGAAATATGAGCCCCACTCCCATGTCGCAATTGCAACATGAATTTTTGTTTGTTGTGCAGAAATAGCCATCATCTCACTACCTCTCCACGCTACTGGTCTCACATATCCATTTTCAACATTTTGTGTTGCAATAATTTTATTTGAAGCAATATTAATTTGATCCTCTGAATATGGGATCTCAAAACCCATTCTCTTAGCTGAATGAAAAAATCTTGAAGTATGTTCTTCTAATTTAAAAATTGATCCATCATAAACTCTTTCTCCTTCAAAAACACAACTTGCGTAATGTAAACCATGGCTTAAAACATGAAGTTTAACGTCTCCCCAATCTACAAGCTCATCGTTGTACCATATTTTTCCTGATCTTTTATCGTAAGGTATCATGATTGAAATTATTTAAATATATCTGAAAAATATCTTTGTATCTTTAATATGTCAATATAACTTACCCATAATGAAAGAACTATTATATTTAAAAGATGATCAGCTTAAAGATTTGATAGAGAAACTTTTTGTGAGCTATAGAGAAACTTTTTCTGACTCTAAAAAAGTACTAGATAAATATTCAATTGGTTTAGCACACCATAAAGTAATCCATTTATTGTCAATGTATAAGGGTATTTCTATATCAGAACTATTGAAAAGACTTAAAGTCACCAAGCAAAGTCTTAATAGAGTTTTAAAGGATTTAATAAAATTGGACATTATTACTTTTAAAAAGGATGAGCAAGACACCAGAATTAAGCATGTATTTTTGAATGAGAAAGGTGAGAAGATATTTAATGAAGTTTTTGATCAACAAAAAAAAAGAATTTATAATGCATTACTAAACTCGAGTTCAGAGGAAGTAATAAATTTTGATAATGTTTTAAGTAAAATTATAAATGGATAAATTTAAAGCTCACATTTTACTGGTCGATGACGATGAAGGAATTAGATCATTAGTAAAAAAATATTTAAATGAAAATAGCTTTTTAGTTACAACTTCAGATAGTGCTGAAAACGCATCAGAAAAAGTAAAAATTATTAAATTTGATTTAATTATCTTAGATATAATGATGTCAGGAAAAAGTGGTTTAGATTTTATCAACGACCATAAGAAAGATTTAGATACTCCAATTATACTGTTAACAGCTAAAGGTGAGCCAAGTGAGAGGGTTGAAGGGCTCGAGCTAGGTGCGGATGATTATTTGGGCAAACCTTTTGAACCAAAAGAACTAATTTTGAGAATTAAAAATATTTTAACTAAAACTATTAAAACCGATCAAAAAAGAATTATTGAGTTTGAAAATGTAGTAATTGATTTGAATAAATTGATAATTATTAAAAACAAAATAGAATTTAAAATAAATAATACAGAAAAGACAATTTTAGAAAAAATGATTAATAATCCTGGAAATACATTCTCAAGAGAAAGAATAGGTAAATTAATTAATTTAGATAAAGAAAGGTCAATTGATGTAATCATAACTCGTTTAAGAAAAAAAATAGAAATTGATCCAAAAAACCCGAAATTTTTACAGACTATAAGAGGTGCAGGATATGTTCTCTGGATTGAATAGTCTATTAAGAAAAGTTTTACCCAAAAGACTATTTTATAGAGCACTTTTAATTGTTGCTGTCCCTGTTATTGTTCTTCAGCTAATTATTACGATTGTATTTTTTGATAGCCTTTGGATTAAAACTAATAAAGGAATGACAAGAACATTAGTAAATGAAATAAGTGCGTTTATTGAAACTTATGAAAGTGATAAAGTTGACAAGCAAGAGATAAATAACCTTTTTTCATTATTTTTAGATTTAAATATTGAACTTAAGATTAATGAAAAATTACAAGATCAAAAAAGTGAAAGATGGTTTAGCCCTATCGACCGGACATTAAGAAGAGAACTTAAGTCAAAGTTTTCTGTAGAAGATTTTTGGTTTGATTCAACAAACTACAAAGAGTTAATTGATTTAAGAGTTAAATATAAAGACGGATATTTTAAATTTTTAGTACCAAAAGATCGTGTTGCAAGTTCATCTGCCAGAATTTTTGCGCTTTGGATAACCGTTCCTGCAATAATCATGGTTATTATATCTCTTATATTTTTAAAAAATCAAACAAGACCAATTACAAATCTTGCACGTGCTGCAGAAAGATTTGGTAAGGGTGAGGAAATTGACGAATATAAGCCATCTGGAGCTCTTGAAATAAGACAAGCTGGGCACGAATTTGATAAAATGAGAAAGAGAATTGAGAGACATCTAAATCAAAGAACTGAAATGTTGTCAGGCATAAGTCATGATTTAAGAACACCTTTAACAAGAATGAAGTTACAACTTGCATTTATTAAAGACAAAGTTTCAGTGGATAAATTAACCGAAGATATCAATGAAATGGAAAAAATGCTAAATGAATATCTTCAATTTACAAGTTCATCATGTGTTGAAAAAGATGAAATGTTCAACTTGTCAGAATTAATTGATGGAGTAATCAAAAAATATAATAATGGAAATATTTCAAAAAATTTGTTACCCAGAATTTATATTAACGGTAGAAAAAATTTAATCAGTAGATGTCTAAATAATCTAATTGATAACGCATTAAAATATGCAAATAAAGTAGAATTAAGCCTTAATAAAAAAAATACCAATTTATTTATTATAATTGATGATGATGGTCCAGGTATCTCAAAAAATGAGTATGATAATGTATTCAAACCATTTTATAAAATAGACAAAGGAAGAGCTGACTCCAAATCTAGTGTTGGACTAGGTTTATCAATTGCATCGGATATTATTAAATCCCACGGTGGAAATATTAAACTTGAGAAATCTAAAATGGATGGTTTAAGAGTTAAGATTTTTTTACCTGTTTAGTTTTTGTTTTTTTTTTACCTTCAAGCTTTTTAATTTTGATTTCTAGATTCTCAACTCGTTTTGAAAGAACATCAAATTCGTCCTTGCTTGTTAATTTCATTTTAAAAACAAATTCATCTCTTTTAGATTTAAAAATATTTAGGATTTCAGCTGATAAATCTTTTGAAGAAACTAACCCTTGCTCAATCAATTTTGCAAACTTATCAATTATAAATTTAGAATTTTTCATATTTGAGATATACATTATAAGTATAAATTAAAATGTTCATCAATAATTTTGACCCAGTTGCAATTGAAATTTTTTCCTTAGAAATCAGATGGTATTCATTAGCTTATATTGTTGGTATTTTATTCGGGTGGTTTGTTGCAAAAAAAATATTCATTAAAAATGAAGATATCTATAAAAAATTTGACGATTACATCACTTATTTAATAATTGGAATTATTTTAGGTGGAAGAATTGGATACATATTATTTTATAATCTTAAATTTTATTCAAATAATTTAATAGATATTTTTAAGATATGGGAAGGCGGTATGTCTTTTCATGGTGGATTAATCGGAATTATAATTGCGAGTATAATTTTTGGTAAAAGAAATAAACAAAACCCTTTTTTATATATGGATATTGTGGCTCTGGTCGCTCCAATCGGAATTTTTTTTGGAAGAATATCAAATTTTATAAATTCAGAACTTTATGGAAAAGTAACTGATCTGCCGTGGTCTGTAACTTTTATTCAGATAGATAATTTACCAAGACATCCTACACAAATATATGAAGCGCTGCTAGAGGGAATAATTTTATTTATTATTTTAATGAATTTTAAAAATAAAAATTTTTTGTTTAAGCCAGGTTTGATATCAAGTTTATTTTTAATTTTTTATTCAATATTTAGATTTTCTATTGAGTTTTTAAGAGTTCCAGACGCACAGTTAGGCTACTTGCTATTTAATTTAACTATGGGGCAAATTTTAAGTGTAATTCTAATATTAACCGGATTGGTTGTATTTTATTTTAAAAATGAAAATAAACAAATTAACTAAATTATCTTTAGACCAATTTATTAATTTGGCTCTTTACGATAAAAATTCTGGGTATTACATGAAGCAAAATCCCTTTGGTGAGGAAGGAGATTTCATTACTGCTCCAAATATCACAAGACTTTTTTCCGAGATTATAACTATTTGGTTAGTAACTTTTTTAAATAGTTTAGGTTCCCCAAAGAAGTTTAATTTAATTGAATTGGGTGCTGGTAATGGTGAAATGATGAAAGTGATTAATGAGACATTAAAAAATTTTCCAGAACATTTTAGTTCTTGTAATTTTATGATTCACGAAAAAAGTCAATATCTAATAGAACAACAAAAAAAAAATCTTAAAAGTGAGAAGATCACCTGGATCCAAGATTTAAAAGAAAATTATACAAATCCAACTATTTTTCTAGCAAATGAATTTTTTGATGCATTACCAATAAAACAGTTCTTTAAAAGACAAAATGACTGGTATGAAAAATTTGTAGATCTTACAAATCCTAAAGAGGCAAAATTTAACGAGGTTAAAACAAATATTAAATTAACTGAGGAAAAATTAAATTTTGAAATATCAAAAGAGCAAAATGTAATTGAATATTCTCCTGATGCCTTTAAATATTTAAAAATTATAGGCAATATAATTGAAAAAAATGAAGGTGGAATACTTATCATAGATTATGGTTACTTAAATCAAAAAATGCAGGACACTCTTCAAGCAGTCAATAATCATAAATACTCAAACATATTAGAAAATATTGGTGAGTCTGATATTACTTACAATATTAACTTTAATTTATTTCAAGAATTTATCGATCAATATAAAAACTTAGATACTCTTATAACAACTCAAAAAAAATTCTTAACAAGCATGGGAATTCTTCAAAGAGCTGAGATTGTAAGTAAGGATATAGCTTTTTCAAAAAAGACTGACTTATTTTATAGAATTAGACGACTAATAGATGAAAAGCAGATGGGTGAATTATTCAAAGTTATGCTTATAAAAACCAAAAATAATAAATTCCAAACAGGATTTCAGAGTGATTAAATCTAAAAAACTTTCAGAGATAAAGAATTTAAAACATGGTTTTTTTAATAGCAAAGGTGGAATATCAAAAAATATTTATAAAAGTCTTAATTGTGGACCTGGGTCAAAAGATAAACAAAGTAACGTTAAAAAAAATTTAGAAATAGTAAGAAAAAAAATAAAAAAATCTGCTAGAAATATTTTTTTACTTAACCAAATTCATAGTAATAAATTTATTTATATTGATGAAAAATATCAATCTAAATCAAAACCAAAAGTAGATGCGGTAATCACTAATCAGAAAAACTTACCGATTGCTATTCTTACTGCAGACTGTGTACCAATTTTGATTTGTGATCACCAAAAGAAAATAGTTGCAGCTATTCATGCTGGCTGGAAAGGAGCATACAAAGGAATAGTTGATAGGGTTCTCAAATTTATGATTAAAAATGGATCTAAGCCAAAGAATATTACTGCAGTGATAGGTCCTTCTATTTCAATTGATAACTATGAAGTCCAAAATGATTTTAAAAATAAATTTTTAAAAAAAGATAGGAGAAACAAAATTTTTTTTAGAATAAAGCATAAAAAGTTATATTTTGATTTATCAAACTACGTAAAATCTATACTTTTAAAGAATAAGATTAAGAAAATTGAAATAATTAAAATCGATACATTTGATTTTAGGAATAAATTCTTCAGCGCAAGAAGAGCTTTAAGTTTAAAACATGATGATTATGGTAGAAATATTTCAATAATTATGCTTTATTAGGTTCATTTCAAATGAAATTATTATCAGGAACTAGCAATAAGCCTCTTAGTAAAGATATTGCTAAATTCTTAAAATCTAAACTAGTTCATTCAAGCATTAGAAATTTTGCAGATGGTGAAATTTATATTGAATTAAATGAAAACATCAGAGGTAATAGTATTTTTATAATTCAGTCTATTTCATCACCTGCAAACGACAACTTAATGGAACTTTTGTTGTGTATAGATGCTTTAAAAAGGTCATCTGCTAAAAATATAACCGCTGTTATTCCATATTTTGGTTATGCTAGACAAGATAGAAAAGTGGTTCCAAGAACATCTATTTCAGCAAAACTTGTATCAAATTTAATTACAAAAGCTGGAGCAGACAGAGTTGTGACAGTTGACTTGCATGCAGGTCAAATTCAAGGTTTTTTTGATATTCCAGTCGACAACCTATTTTCAACACCCATTTTTGCAAGACATGTAAAAAAAAATATTAAAAGTAAAAATATTGTATGTGTTGCACCAGATGTAGGTGGTACTGAAAGAGCAAGAGCACTTGGAAGAATTTTAAATGTTGGTCTTGCAATTGTTGATAAAAGAAGACCTAAACCTGGTCAGTCCCAAGTAATGAATGTAATCGGAGAAGTTAAAGGTAAAACTTGTATAATAGTGGATGACATAATTGACTCGGGTGGAACTATTGTCAATGCAGCTAAAGCTTTAAAGGATCGAGGTGCAAAAGAAGTTTATGTTTATATTACTCACGGTGTTTTGAGTGGAGAAGCTGTAAAAAAAATAAAAAATTCAGTAATTAAAAATTTAGTAATCACAGATACAATTGATAATAAAAACAAAACCAAGAGCGCTAAAAACATTGAAGTTCTATCTATTTCAGCCTTAATGGGAGAGGCTATTAAAAGAATATCAAACTCAACGTCTGTTTCTGATTTATTTAAATAATTACCTTGAGTTATTAAGGATCTTGAGCTAAAAACCCCTGATTTTATGAATTCATTAGAAGCTAATATTAGAGATACTAAAACTAAAGGTGAACTAAGCTCCCTAAGAAACAACGGAAATGTGCCTGCTATAATTTATGGTGGTGAGGCTCAAAATGAAAAAGTAGCAATTTCAAAAAAATTATTAAAATCATTAATTGAAAAAGAAAATTTTTTATCAAACATTATTGCTTTAAATGTTAATGGCAAAACACAAAATGTTCTTCCCAAAGAAATAAAATATGACATTATAACAGATGAACCTATTCATGTAGATTTCTTAAGAGTAGTTCCAGGTGTTAAGATTAAAATTGAAGTTCCGGTTAAATTCATTAACCACGAAAGCTCACCAGGACTTAAAAGGGGTGGTGTGTTAAACATTGTAAGAAGAAAAGTTGAATTGAAATGTCCAAGTGAGAAAATTCCTGAAAATCTTGTGATTAATTTAGATGGAATTGATATTGGTGAGAGCTTCAAAATTTCATCAATAAGCTTAGATGAAGAAGTAACGCCTACCATTCAAGGACGGGACTTTGTAATTGCAACTTTGGCTGCTCCAACTGTAATGAAAGAACCTGAAAAACCAGCAGAAGCAGAAGCAGCTGAGGGTGAAGAAGGAGCTGCAGGTGCAGAAGCTGCCCCTGCAGATAGTGACAAGCCTGCAACTGAAGGTGATAAAAAAGAAGCTGAAGATAAAAAATCTGCTGAAGAAAAAAAATAAGTTATTAAAATTGAAATTTACCTCCCACTAAAATCTATTTATGCTCTTATTTGTAGGTCTAGGTAACCCAACTCCAGATAGTGAAAATAACAGACATAATGTTGGTTTCAAAATAATTGACTCTATTAATAAAAAATTTGGCTTATCAAAACAAAAACCAAAATTTAAAGGACTACTTACCACTGGTAATGTTGGTGAACAAAAGGTTTATGCCATCAAGCCGTTAACTTTTATGAATAATTCTGGAATATGTATTCGAGAACTCATTGAATATTTTAAAATTGATTCTGAAGATGTAGTTGTTTTTCACGATGATTTAGATGTTGAATTTGGAAAAATTAAAGCAAAGTTTGGGGGATCAAGTGCAGGACATAATGGTATCGCTTCAATAGATAAATTTATCGGTAAAGATTATTCAAGAGTAAGAGTTGGGATTGGTAAACCAAAAGAAAATATGGAAGTAAGCGATTATGTTTTACAAAATTTTAATGAGGATGAAATGGTAGGGTTAGAAAAAATTACAAACGATATTACAGAATCTATTTCAATATTAGTGAATAAAAAATTAGATTTATTTTCAAGCACAGTAAATAATAAATAATGAGTTTTAAGTGTGGTATAGTTGGTTTACCCAACGTTGGTAAATCTACTTTATTCAATGCACTCACTAATTCTAGTAAGGCTCAGGCTGCGAACTTTCCCTTTTGTACAATAGACCCTAATATAGGAGTAGTTCCTGTTCCAGACGAGCGACTTGAAAAATTATCTAAAGTTTCTAATTCAAAAAAAACAATTAATACAACGATCTCATTTGTTGATATAGCTGGCCTTGTTAAGGGTGCCTCAAAAGGTGAGGGTTTAGGAAATAAATTTCTTTCTCATATAAGAGAGGTGGATGCTGTAATTCATATGATTAGATGCTTTGACTCTGATGATATTCAAAATGTTAACTCAACTGTTGATCCTATTAGAGATTTAGAGATTATTGAAACAGAAATGATGCTTGCAGATTTAGAATCTATACAAAAAAGATTAGAAAAAAATAACAAAAAAAATGCAGAGGAAGAGCAACTCAAAATTTTAGAAATTGCATTAGATTGTATAAATAATGATAAAGATATATCTGTTCTTAAATCTCAATTTGAAACAAATCAACTAAATCAAAGTGGATTATTATCCATTAAACCTAAGATATTTGTTTGTAATGTTGATGAACAAAGTGTGAAGGAAGGTAATAATTATACAAACGCTTTCATTGAGAAATATGGAACAGAAAATACTTTAATAGTTTCAGCTGATATTGAAAATCAAATAAATGAATTAGAAAACGAAGAGAAAAAAAATTATATGGATATGATAGGCTTAAAAGATACCGGATTAAGCATGCTAATCCAAAAAGGATATAAAATTTTAGAACTTGATACTTATTTTACTTCTGGTCCTGAAGAAACTAGAGCTTGGACAGTTCAAAAGAATTGTACTGCTCCAAAAGCTGCTGGTGAGATTCACACTGATTTTGAAAAAGGGTTTATAAGAGCTGAAACAATTTCTTATGAAGATTTTGTTGCTAATGATGGTTGGGTGAACTCTAAAACTAATGGAAAAATGAGGTTAGAAGGCAAGGACTATATTGTAAAAGATGGGGATGTGTTAAACTTCCGATTTAACACGTGACCAAATTCTCTTCATACTGAAATAAACAAGTACTGTTAAAATTATCAAATAAACAATTGCTTTAAAGCCCATCTGATGTCTCGCTTCTAGGCTTGGTTCTGCTGCCCACATTAAGAAAGTAGTCACATCTTTTGACATTT
Source organism: uncultured Pelagibacteraceae bacterium (assembly GCA_902536575.1). Classification (GTDB taxonomy): domain Bacteria; phylum Pseudomonadota; class Alphaproteobacteria; order Pelagibacterales; family Pelagibacteraceae; genus Pelagibacter. Next base: position 23,498 of record CACAYA010000012.1, read on the forward strand.
GTTCAACACTTGCTTTTGTTCCATCTGAATATTCAATAATTCCGTCTGAGAGAGGTGCTGACATTTTAATTTTGTTCCCATACATATATTTATTATAATGGACTCCATCATCTAAAATCATTCCATTTGGAGCTTCTTCATAGCCTTGTAATAAAGAATATATATAATCTACTCCACCTCCCCTAGCTTTTACTAATACGGACATATCTGGAGGGTATGCACCCCCATTAGCTGCTTCAGCTGCCTTAACATTTTCATAAGGCATCACAAATTTATCAGAAAGTTTTCCTGGTCGTTGAAACATTTCACCATCAGCATTTGGTCCATCTGTTACCTCAAATGAGGCGGCAATTGCTTTGGCTTGAGCTACTGAAAATTCGGGCCCACCCTTTTCAGATAAATTTCTGTAACTCAAATATTTCATTGAATGGCAAGCTGCACAGACTTCAGTATAAACTTGATATCCTCTTTGAAGTGATGCTCTATCAAATTTTCCAAATAGACCCTTGAATGTCCAGTCAGTTTTTAAAAACTCAACTTTTTCTGCAGAAATTACATTAACACTGGATACACTAAACAATATTATTACTGAAAATAACTTAAGAATATTTTTCACTATTCTATTTTACTTTCCTTTTTTTTAGCCATTGCCATATTGGGCGATCCTCCGAGTACAGGTTCAGTAATACTTAATGGTAAAGGTATCGTTCTTTCTTTTAACCCTAGCACTGGTAAAATAACTAAAAAATGAAGGAAGTAATAAGCTGTTGCAACTCTTGCAATCAATAAGTATAGACCCTCAGCAGGCATTGCCCCCACATAACCTAATATTAAAACGTCAGCTACTAATATCCAATAAAATTGCTTATAGAGTGGTCTAAATACTGCAGATCTTATTTTTGAAGTATCTAGCCAAGGTAAAACAGCTAAAATTAAAATCGCAGACAACATTGCTACAACACCAAGCAACTTATCAGGTACTGATCTTAAAATTGCATAAAAAGGTAAGAGATACCATTCTGGCACAATGTGCGCTGGTGTTACTAAAGGATTAGCTTCTATATAATTATCAGCATGACCTAAAATATTAGGCGCATAGAATACAAAAAAAGCAAATACAATCATGAACATCAATAGTGCAAATCCATCTTTGATCACTATGTAAGGATGAAACGGAACAGTATCCTTGGAGGGTTTTTTAACATCAATTCCAACAGGATTATTGTTACCAGGAACATGTAATGCCCAGATGTGTAAAACTACTAATCCTAGAATTAGAAAAGGTATCAAGTAGTGTAGAGTAAAAAATCTAGTTAAAGTTGGATTATCTACAGAATATCCTCCCCACAACCAAGTCACTACACCCTCTCCAACAAACGGAATCGCACTAAATAAATTTGTAATTACAGTTGCTCCCCAGAAACTCATTTGTCCCCACGGTAAGACATAACCCATAAAAGCTGCTGCCATCATCAATAAGTAAATAATTATTCCTATAATCCAAATTATTTCTCTTGGTGATTTATATGATCCGTAAAACAATGATCTAAAGATATGAATATAAACTGCTAAGAAAAACATAGATGCACCATTTGCGTGAATGTATCTAATTAACCAACCATAATTTACATCTCTCATAATATGCTCAACACTTTCAAATGCCATATCTGCATGAGCGATATAATGCATTGCCAAAACTAAGCCTGTAACAATTTGAGTAATTAGGCAAAATGTTAAAATTCCACCAAATGTCCACCAATAGTTCAAATTTTTTGGAGTTGGGTAATCAGTTAAGTGATTTGCTAAAGTAAGTAAAGGCAATCTATCATTAAACCATCTGCCAGCTTTTGATTTAGGTGTGTATTCGTGATCACTCATATGTTTTATCCAATTTTAATTGTATTAGCATTTACAAATTCATACTTTGGAACTTCCATGTTCCATGGCGCTGGACCTTTTCTAATTCTTCCAGATGTATCATAATGGGAACCATGACAAGGACAAAACCAACCATCATAATCACCTTTATCATTTAGGGGTACACATCCTAGGTGAGTACAAACACCTAACATCACTAACCATTCAGGATTTTTTGCTCTATCTTCATCTTTTTCAGGATGAATTAAATCTTCCATTTTTACAGATCTCGCTACATCTATTTCTTCTTGAGTCCGTCTTCTTATAAAAACTGGTTTTCCTCTCCATAAAACAGTAATTGTATTACCTCGTTTCAGAGAACTAACATCAACCTCAGTGCTAGCTAACGCCTTCACAGATGCATCTGGATTCATTTGATCTACTAAAGGCCAAACAACAGCAGCAGCTCCAACTGCTCCAACAGCATAAGTGGCCGTAAATAAGAAATCTCTTCTTTCTGGTTTTTTGTCTGACACGATTAGTAACTGTTTATATTGCCTGTTTTGGTTTAAATTACTTAATATACGAATTCATATAATATAAAATATTAATTTTACTACTGATAGAATGACACAGAATTCAACCATTTCGGGGCCAAAAATTGCATTATATGAGCCAGATATTCCACAAAATACTGCAGCAATTATTAGAACTTGTGCCTGTTTAGGTGCAAAACTCGAAATTATTGAGCCATGTGGTTTTCTACTGTCAGATAAAAGGTTTAAGAGAGTTGTCATGGACTACATGGATCTTGAAAAGATCGAATTTTATCAAAGCTCTAAAAAATTTTTTGAAAAAAAACAGAATCAGAGAATTGTTTTAATGACAACCAAGGGATCCATATCTTATACTAAATTTAAGTTTAAATCAGATGATACAATTTTATTCGGTCGTGAGAGTGCAGGTGTTCCTGAAAAGGTTCACAAACTAATCAAAGATAGATTAAAGATCCCAATGAATGATAAAGTAAGATCGCTAAATATTGCTTCATCTGTTGCTATAGTGTTGGCTGAAAGTTTAAGACAAATTAAATTAATTTAAATGGACATAGATATTAAAAAAGACCTAACAAGTAATTGGTTTAAATTATTACAAAATGCAATTTGTGATAACATTGTGAAACTTGAGGGGAACAAATTTAAATTTAAATCAACTTCTTGGAAAAGAAATACTAAAAAAGACGAGGGAGGTGGAGAATACAGAATTTTAAGCAATGGAAAAATATTTGAAAAAGTGGGTGTAAATTACTCAAAAGTATATGGAAAATTTCCTAAAAAATTTCAAAAAAATATTTTAGGTGCTGAAAAAGATCCAAGTTTTTGGGCATCAGGAATATCTGTT